>CAZNTR010000113.1:0-12451 GCA_964575925.1 uncultured Chitinophagales bacterium | reverse complement strand
ACTATTTGGTGGATTTAGGTTTTCGCAACGCATTACTTGGAAAAGAATTGGCAAGTGATGCAGGACATTTACTTGAAAATATAATTTTTCTTGAGTTAAAACGAAGAAACAACCAAGTATGGATAGGGAAAACCAACAATTTAGAAGTTGATTTTGTTGTTCGAAATAATGAAGGTTTTACCCAATACATTCAAGTTTTGCAAACTGTACAAAACTCAAAGACTTTAGTACGTGAGTTAGCGCCATTAAACGCTATTGCAGATCATCACGAAAAACTTTTAATTACCATGGATTACGACACGGGAACATACAATGAGATAAAAAAAATAAACGCAATAGATTGGCTTACAAATCTTTAAATGATAAAATGTTGATAAACAAATCTATTTGATATTCAACATTTAGTGCATAAAAGCTTTTTTTGTTCTCATAAGCATGACGCTTAATCTACTTTTTTTTTCACTAGTGAGGCTTTCGCCATAAATACTTAAATACAAATTTTGTTATAAGCGGACGCTTATTTTATATTCTTTTCACCAGCGGACGCTGGCGCTAGAATTGGGAGGCTGGCGCTAGAATTGGACGCTTGCGCCATAAATACAAATTGAGTGAACTGCTCCTAGAATTGAACTTGCTTTTTTATGCCTATTGTCTCGTAAATATTAAAATCAGTACCTTATTATGCATTATGATATTGATACTTCATTTCATTATTTTCGCATTTAGTAATCATTCCTTTGGTTTGGACTCGAAAGAAACGCAAAAACTTTCGGAATCTAACTTTGTTATTTCTCAGTGGACAATGGCCAATGGCTTGCCTCAAAGTTCGGTAAATGATATCATTCAGACTAAAGACGGGTTTATTTGGTTGGCGACTTTTGGTGGTTTAATTCGTTTTGATGGCGTTGATTTCAAAACCTATGATCGCTCGAATACAAAAGGAATGCGTTCTGATAGAGTTCTAACCTTGTATGAAGATAGAAATGGAGCCATTTGGTTAGGAACAGAAGATGGTTTTTTGAAATTTGAAAATGAAGAATGCCAAGTTTTCTTAATCATTAAAAACAATCAAATTTTTTCACCATTAATGGTTGCGGAAGATAATTATGGTAATATGTGGATTACTGCACACGCTCAAATTTACCGCTTAGAGAATGATTCTTTTGAACAAATTCCGGTAATAATTGACCCAACTAGAATTGATGAAGCTTATGCAGATACCAACGGAGTTTGGTTGGCGAACAATAAAAAATTATTTAAGACAATAGGAAAAGAAGTTCTATTAATCGAAGATTTTAAAACTAAAATAAATGAGTTTATTGTCAGCATCATCGAATATCCTAGCCGTTCGGGTATTATGTATTTGGCTTCAAGTGGCGAAGGTGTTATCAAATATGAAAAAGGTAATGTATCCTATTTTTCTGATAAACAAGGACTTGCATCAAGATATACCTGGAATCTCAAAGAAGATTTAGATACTAGATTGTGGGTAATTAGCTATAATGGAATTAGTTATTTACACGAAAATCGGTTTCAATTATTTGATGTTTTTGAAAAAAAGAGCAACATACAAATACGAACTATTCTTCAAGATAGTGAGCGAAATTATTGGGTCGGGACAACAACTAGTGGTTTATATCGCCTCAAGCCAACTTTTCTATCTACTATCGATTCTAGAAATGGTTTAGATGATGAAAAAATGCTTTCTCTAACACCATTAAATAATGGGAAATCACTTTTTGCGACCAATTGTGGAGGTGTTTTTGAATGGGATGGAGTAAAAGCTAGTTATTCAATAATAAATACGTATTTACCTAATTTATGTATTTGGTCCGTTTTTCAAGATTCCAAAAATAGAATATGGTTTGGTTCAAAGGGTTTGTATTTGAGTAAAAGTTTGAATCAAAAAGGAATCTATTTTGATTCTCGCAACGGATTTAACGATGGTGATGTCTTTGCAATCTCAGAGGATGCCGAAGGAATAATTTGGATTGGCGGTTTAGATGGAGTGTATGCTTATGATGGCAAAGATTTTACCAAATATACCGTTCAAGATGGTTTACCTTATAATGATTCTCGTGTTTTTTATCACGATTCAGATTCAAGCTCATGGATTGGTACTACCGCAGGGTTAGCTCGTTTTAAGAATGGAAAAATTGAACCGATTCTATTAAATTCCTCAAGCGATTCAAAAAATCAAAATGCTGAACCTTATATAAGAGCAATTTATAAAGATGAAGCAGGTGTCTATTGGATTGGAACTTACGGTAATGGATTATTTAGAATAAAAAATAGAAACGTAACGAACATCACTAAAAAAAATGGACTTTTCGACAATATAGTTTCTCATTTGATTATGGATGAACAAGGTAATTTCTGGATTGGCTGCAACAGAGGTATCTTTAGTATTAACAAAGATAAACTAAATGAATTTTGTGATGAAAAAATAGACCAAGTGTATAGTAAATCTTTTGGAGTTGTTGATGGTATGAAATCAGCTGAAACGAATGGCGGCTTTTATCCCAATGTGTATAAAGATTCTTTAGGAATTATTTATTTCCCTACGGTGAGTGGAGTCGTCCGTGTTAATCCAAAAGAAATTCAAGTTTTTAAATCACCTTCAGTATTTATTACCAAGCTCGTAAACGGATCGAACACTATTGCTATTTCTGATACAATTCATTTGGATTATACCTTATCAGATTTAACGATAAATTATTCCGCATTAAACTATAGTGCGCCTGATGAGATCAGATTTAAATATAAATTAGATGGCTTAGATGACAATTGGTTTGAAGTTGGAAATCAAAGAGTAGCTTTATATTCAAAAATCCCACCAGGCGCTTATACATTTAATGTTACTGCTAGTAATTCTGAAGGAGAATGGAGTTCGTCTTACACCTCAATTTTTATCCGAATAGAACCCCCTTTTTGGGATACTATATGGTTTACTACAATTTCTATTTTATTATTACTGTCTTCCATCTCGTCAATATTTTTTCTGAGAATAAAAAAATTAAACAGGGAAAAAATTAGACAAAAATGGTTTACAGATCAGCTAATTGAATCTCAAGAGTCGGAACGATTTAGAATTGCATTAGAATTACATGATGGATTAGGACAACAAATATTAGTTATTAAAAATCGTGTTGAAATGGCTAAAAAGTCATTAGAAAATAAAGAAGAGCTTGAGTATCAACTCGAAGAAATGTTAAAAAGTGCCGTAAGTTCTATTCAAGATGTTCGAACTATTTCGCAAGGACTTAGACCCGTTCACCTCGAAAATTTCGGACTAACAGAAGCCTTAAATAATTTATGCGAGCAACAAAATGAATCGTCTAGTATTGATTGGAGTTATCATATTGATAGTTTAGCTGGGTTAATTCCAGAAAACCAAGAAATACATTTCTATCGAGTTATTCAGGAAGCAATCTCTAATATTTATAAACATTCTAAAGCAATTGAAGCATCTGTAATTATACATGTTGAAAAAGAAGCAATAAAAGTCACAATTTGGGATGACGGAAAAGGATTTAATGCCACAAAACAAAAAAAATCAGGTTTGGGTTTTATTGGAATGCAAGAACGTATTGATTCACTCAACGGAACTTTGCATATTCAATCTGGTGACGGAAAAGGAACTAGCATAAAAATCGAAATTCCAATTACATAAAATGAATTCAATAAATCACATTCTAGTAGCAGACGATCATGAATTAATCAGAAAAGGATTAATTCAAACACTATCATTACTACTTGATTCTCATATTATAGAAGCAAATAGTGGAAAAGTCGCCTTACAAAAAGTAGAAGAATATAAACCGGAATTGGTTATTCTCGATATCGAAATGCCTGAATTATCGGGATACGAAGCAGCAAAGTTTTTAAAAGAGAGTGGATATTCAGGAGAGATTATTTTTTTAACAATGTACAAAGATGAGTCATTATTCAATAAAGCTCTAGATCTTGGTGTTAAAGGTTTCGTACTTAAAGAGAATACCGTTACTGAAATTGGGCAATGTTTACAAGCTGTTATTAAAGGGAATTATTATATAAGTCCAGAAATATCTAATTTTTTGGTAAAAAGAAATTTAAAACAAGCGTCTCAAATAATGGAAGCAAATGATTTATTGTCACTAACTCCAACGGAACTAACTATAGTACGACTTTTAGCGAAAATGAACACAAGTCAGGATATTGCTGATCATTTAGGGGTGAGTTTAAAAACGATAAAAAATCACAGAAATAATATTTGTTCTAAATTGGGTTTAAGTGGCGCTCATGCCTTACTTAAATACGCTATTGAGCATGTGAAAAACTAGAAGTAACTCGAAATAAGTCGAAATTTAAAAACTTCTTTTTTACCAAGAAAATTAAGTACGATAACATAAGAATTGTAGAGGACTTGGGGATTTCATCTTGGTTTTTACTTAATAACCTGAGTTCGGAATAAGAAACGTTCGTCAGTCAAAGCGTGTCCCAGAATCTTCGCTTATTGATATTAGAACTAGATCCTGATTCAAGTTCAGGATGAGCTTGGTTTCCTATGTCATTCTCTAAGAGGCATTTAGAGTTTCAGCTATTCTAACTGCACTATGAAGCCAAATGATGTTTTTCTTAGTTTATTCTAGTTAAAAGCTAAAAAAATTGCAACAAATTTAAACCCGAACTCAGGTGTAAACATGAAAATTGGAGACAAGTATGAACAAATGGTTTCCATTAACATTTTCCCTGACATTGGAAAAATATTAGCTCTGAAAAGTGTTTATGTCTAAAAAAAAATGCATTTCTTAGATAAAACCATGAAATATGGGTACTAGTGCCCATAAAAATGAGTAGCAGTACCTATTGTATAACTACTCAACAACTATGATTTTAGAATAAGTTTTAAAGATTAGTTCACGAAGTATGAAAATAATGATCGTTGATGACCACGCAGCAATGAGAAGAGTGCTGAAGCAACAACTTGAAATGTCTCTATCAGACAGTTTAGAATTTATTGAGTGTGAAAGTGGGGAAGACGCAATTGAAGAATATCAAACATTTTTGCCTGATTATATTCTTATGGATTATCAGTTAAAACAAATGAATGGGTTTGAAACCGCAAGAATCATAAATCAAAATAATCCTAGCGTGCCTGTTATTCTAGTTACAAGTTATGACTCGGATTATTTAAGAAATAAAGCTAAAAGCTTGAATATTAAAGGTTTTGTTTCCAAAGAAAACCTATCTGAAATTGAAAATTATATTCCAAATAATCACCTCAAAAAAAAAACATTATGAAAAAGCTATTACTAATAGTACCACTTTTATTTGGACTTGCTCTTGTGAGTTGGGCGCAACCAACACTAACGAATATAAGTCCAGCAAGAAATGCTCTTGATGTTGCCATAGATGCTAATATAGAAATCACATATAGTGCCGATATGGATGCATTGGAGATGATACAACCAAACAAAGTGTTTGTTAAAGGCTCATTACACGGTCTATATTCAACCTATAATTCCTACTCTGCTGGTCCGCGTGTACTTACCATAAATCCTGATGATGATTTTTTACCAGGTGAATTAATAACAGTAACAGTAATGCAATTTCTGAATTTTGCAAATAATGCAAACAGTGAAACAATAACTTTTTCATTTAGGGTTGCAACAACTGGAACAGGTGAAGGTTTCTTTTCTTCATCTACCTCATTTGGTAGCATGGTTAGTAGTGCTTACGACTTAACTTTTGGAGACTTGGACGGTGATGGAGATCTTGATGTGGTTGCAATGGATAGATATAATGAAAAATTCTACATATTGAGGAAATCGAATGGAGTAGACTCTTATATCACACCTGATGTAAGTGAGACTTATACCTTGGGTGGTGGAAATAATTTACAAAGAACAGTACTTCATGATATGGACAATGATGGAGACTTAGATATTGTTCTAGTTGTGAATCCTGGCTCAGGTACACTTTCACATTTAGTGTATTCAAATAATGGTTCGGGAACATTTACATTACCTGGTTCTTCGCCATTTCATACGTATTTACCAACAACCAATATTTACAATGCAGTAATCGCCAATTGGACGAACTCGAATCATGATGATATTTTCATAACTGCCGATAATGTTGCAGGTTTGTGGCTATTTAGTAACAATTTAAATGGAACTTATACTGAGGGAAGCACCCCATTTTCAGGTATTCAAGGTAGATTTGCTGTTACAGGCGACTTTAATAACGATAGATTTTTAGATTTCGCTGTAATCAAACAAGTTGGAAGCAATAGTTCTCCCACAAACGATAGTTTAGGAATTATTTTATCGAATGGTTCTGGTGGTTTTACCAATCAAACCTATAACATCGGTAGCACCCAACCTTGGGGAATGGATGTAGGCGATATGGATGGTGACGGATATCTTGATCTAATTATAAATGCCGATAGCTTATATATTTTCGATAACGATAATGATGGAACTTTTACACAAAGAACCATTGGTAAAACCTATTCAACTGATAATGTGAAAGTCGGCGATGTAAATGGAGATGGGAGTTTGGATATTGCAATTTTGAGTAGCACAATGACCTTTTATTTCAATGATGGTAGTGGAAATTTTCCGTCTTCTTATTATGTTAGTAGAGGTTACAGTGGGTTAAAAGCAGATCTTGGCGATGCTGATGAAGATGGAGATTTAGATGTAATTTATGCTGTAAATGGAGGGATTACTGTATATAAAAACGGATTAGTTACAGCGCCAACTTCTTCAGCAACATTAGATAGTTTTACTAATAATTGGGGAAATCAGATTAAAATAAACTGGACAGCTGGAAATGGAGGAAGTACACTTGTTATTGCCAAAGAAGCTAGTGCGGTAGATGCATCACCTGTTGATAATACCGTTTATACTGCTAACTCAAATTTCGGTGATGGTTCTGAGATTACAAGTGGAAACTTCGTGGTTTATGATGGAAACGGAACATCAGCAACAGTGACAGGACTGAGTACAGGAACAACCTATCATTTCAAAGTAATCGAATTTAACAGTACAGGAACCGCAGTTGTTTATAGAACTTCTGTTAGTACTGGTTCTGTAACAATGAATGCAGAAGTGGGATATGATTTTTCAACAGTTCCAGGAAAAGCAATGTCATTAAGTACTAATTATTCAGCTTCATTCTATTTGGTAGAGCAAACATCGCCATTTACAATTGAATTTTGGGCAAAGCCAACCCTTGTTAATACCGCTCAAGTATTAGCGTATTATGGCGAAGGCGAAATAGAAATTGGTCTAGGCGCTGATAATCTATTTTATGCAACACATGCAAACGGGGGAGGAACAGCAGTAGAGTTAACAGGAACTATAACCGCTGTGTCTGGTACTTGGTATCATATTGCTCTTTCAGCAGCCGATGCAGGCACCATGTCATTAGTTATTAATGGAACTCTCGAAGATTCTGATGCAATTACTACTGCTAGCGCAGATAGTTATCCGTATTGGGGTTTTGCAAGTAATTGGGCTGAAGATAGCTATTTCACAGGCTTAATCGATGAAGTTCGGTTTTGGTCAGAAGTTCGTTCTATTTCAACTATTCGTACGTACATGTTCCAAGCACCAACTGGGTTTCCAGCAAATTTAGTTTATTATTGGCAATTTGGAGATGATAGTGTTGATAGAAACGACAAAGTTTCTAATCTACTTATGAATGTAAATCAATATGACGGTGTCGCTAATTCTGACCTACCTTTTGGACAAGGTGTAATCAATACAGCACCAAGTGTTTCAACAGGTTCTACTACAATTGGAAATGCTACGTTAACATTAGCCGATGACTTTGATAATCCCGTAGATGTACAAGTAACGGAGTTTGACAATACTCCTGCTAGTATGCCAGGAGGCTATAGTTTTGCTTTAGCAGATAAATATTTCATTATTGAACTTTTTGGCGACCCGGGTATATTTAGCGTTAATTTAACGCTAACTCTTGGAGCAGATGCGTTTTCAACAGAAGAAATCAATGATCCAAGTCTGTTAAAATTATACAAAAGAAGTTCTACATCTACTGGAGCTTGGACTTTAGCTGCTTCTGGAATTAGCACTGAAAATACTGCAGGTCAAGTGGTGTTTAATGGAATAACTTCTTTCAGTCAGTTTGTTGTAACAAGTGGCGATCCATTTTATTTATTAGGACAAACAGATACATCAATTGTTGTTGATGTTGTTTATTATGAAGATGGTACACCAGTTATTTTAGATGAGTCTATTTTTCAGTTTAATTCATCTTATCTAGATTCTACTTTAACGCTAACTGTTAATGATAATAACTTCAACAGCTATTTGTATGTGAATGCATATAATGATGGTGGAGATGAAGTGAGTAGTGGTAGTTCTTATTCTTTTAAGCCAAATGCAGATTCGTTAGAATATTGGCCTTATAATTTTCCTGATGACGATTTAATATTTACTTTTTCTGCTAATAGGGGATCTAGCACAATTAATGTTAAATTTATATTAGCAAATAAGAATCCTTCTTTTTCTGGTGATGCAAGTGAGAATGAGTGGCAAATGGTTTCGAATCCCTTCGATACTTCTTATGGAACTTTCTTAAGTGATATTTGGACACAAGGCATACCTAATTCAGATGGACCAAACGGTAGTGCAAACTTGTTTACGTTTAATGCCGATAGTGCTAAATGGTCTCAAATTTTTACCGATTTAGATACTACAAAATTAAGTGTCGGAGCGGGTGTATTAGCTTATATGTACGCAGATGATGACCCTACAGACGAACAAGCGCCTGCGAATAATGGGTGGCCAAAAACATTTTATCGTTCAGGTACTTTACGTAGTGCTACAACAGCAACATTTACGGTAAAAAATGTGGACTTTGATGAAAGTACTACTTTGAATGGCGATGAAGGTTGGATGTTAATTGGAAATCCGTTTGCATTAGGCATCGACACTTGGGACTTTATTACAGCGATTAATGATGCAGCTACAGTTGATTATGTTGATGGCGTTAGTCAATATGTTTACGCTTGGAATCCTGTTACCGAAAGTTGGATTGAAGCCGATTATGGTAGTATTCCTGCTTATCAGTCAGTTTTTGTTAGAATGTTATTTCCTGGAGCTGAACACCAAATTACTATTAATAGCACAATACTTAGTGAAAGTACCCCATTTACCAGTGGCGGTGGTGGTGGTGGTGAGCCCAAACTATTAAAACCAAAATTTGAGTTTGCACTTAATCATGCAAACACAAATACTACTTCAAAAATTGAAGTGAAGTTCAACGAAAAAAGCATAAGTGGAATTGATTCTAAAGACGCCTTTTATTTATGGCCACTTGCTAATTCTTATGCTAATTTATTCTTCAATATTGAGGATCAATCCGTTAAAATAAATAGCTTGCCTTTAAGCACTGATTCAGAACTCAACTTCCCAATTTATATGGATGCAACCTTAAGTGGTGAATTCACCTTGAATTGGCCACTAGCAGCTGTTCCTGAAGAAGCCTCTATCTATTTAGTAGAAGTTGCCTCTGGAAAACAATATGATTTACATCAAATGGAATCTCTGACATTTAGTTATACTGCAACTGCTAAAAAACAAGTGTCAAAGAATAGCTTGTTAAATCGTGAAAGTGGCTCAATATCAACTATAACAACCAGTGCGGAACCCGTGTTTATCTTAAAAATAAATCCATTCACAACAAGTGCGGAAGAAACACTAGATTTACCTAAAGAAGTAGAATTGGCTCAAAACTATCCAAATCCGTTTAATCCAACCGCCACAATTCAATTTGGTGTGCCACAACAGGCAAAAGTTACTTTAGAAGTGTTTGATGTTCTTGGAAGAAAAGTTCGAACATTAGTCAACGAAACTAAAGCTGCAGGTCGTTATTCGGTACGTTTCGATGCACAACATCTATCATCTGGTTTGTATTTCTACCGATTAGTTTCAGGTCAAAAGATGATTGTTAAACAAATGACCTTGATAAAATAAGCTTGGTCACTCTAAAAAGATTCAAGGTAAAGTTTTTCCCTGAATCTCAAGTTTTTCACAATTTAAACGATTTATTATGAAACGCATTTTATTTTTTCTAACCATTATTACACTAGTTCTGCTTTTCGGAGTTCATGATTTAATTGCGCAACCACCCGGTATGCCATCTGCGCCAGATCAAGCCCCAATTGATGGCGGGCTAGGAATTCTTGCAGCTTTTTCAGCAGCTTATGGATTAAAGAAACTCAGAAAGAAAACCGATTAAGTCGATTTTCGATCTATCATATTGTTATGGGATAAGTGGCTTCAACCGTTAATGTGTTACAGCAGAAATCTTTGCTATAGCGCATACGGTTGAAACTATTTTCCTTTTCGGTCATTAGTTTTAATGTTCTAAAGATTTCTAACGCCAGCGTCCGCTGGTTCAATTTCTAACGCCAGCGTCCGCTGGTGAAAAAAACAAAATAAGCGTCCGCTTATACCAACAAACTTATACCAACAAAAAGTAATAATCTCAAACGAGATATTTCCAGCTAAGCACGTAAAATAATCTCTAGCGATTCAAGGTAAAATCATTAAATTTTCTTAGTATCATTTTATAAGTACGTTATGTTTCAAACTATTAAAGTACGTAGTCGTGTATATGTCGTTTTTGAATTTTATACTCCAAATTCTGCGTACTAAAGCCAATTAATACAAAACGACCTCTATTTCTATCATGTTCTGAAACTACATGATTGCATTTCGCAGAGCAACAAATATGAATTTTTTTGGCGAGAGTCTTATTTACCTGTTCAAATGCTTTTCCAATACTCATTCCAGCTTCAATCCAGCCACCTAAATGGAAATATGCACCTAAAATAACAAACTGAGAATGATTGGTTTGACTCGCACTCACATTGCTTTGTTGTACATAAAGTTGTCTTTCAATCAATATATCTTGTAATTCACGTTTGATGGATTCATCTTTATTAAGACTGTTCATTGTTTGACTCATTCCATACCTAGCATCTCTGGCAAAATTGATTCTATGTTGCACTTCTTCTGTTAAGTTAACACCTAAAGAAATACGAGCAACACGTATTGTGTCATTTTCTTTCATTTCAAAATCCGCAATACTCTCATGGCCAAGTTGATTCATTAAACTACGAATCGTATGTATTAGAATTCCAGTATCTATTGCGGTATTCCGTAAGATTTGATCATTCGAAAACGCATCTTTTCTTAAGTGAATTTCTATGAAACTATGATTTACATGCACAAAAAACAGGGGGTGATCTGACACAAAATCAGATTGTAGTGAGGCTTGCGCTATATCAAGTAGAAGTTGATTGCTAACTTTTTTCTCGACCGCTTTATAATTTTCAACAATGGATAACATTTTCAATTCTCCTAAATAACATTTAAACATCTGAACTATTTGTGCTCTTTGCCAATTATGAGCCTCGATTAACCTTATTACTGCTTTGTGTAAGTAATAATCCTTAGTGCTAGTATTTTTAATATATCTGTAAGGAATAAGGATGTCAAGGTCTTTTTATCTTAATTTAGCAAAAGCAATTGTCTTATCGCTTCCAAGTGGAATCGAATATTTTTTTAAGCTAAAGGATTCACAGCGCTAAATAGCAAGAATTTAGAATCACCGTTGAATTTCTCATAACACGTAAATTGAAAATTGGGTTTTATTCTAAAGTCGAATTCAGTTTTAAAGATAATTCGTTAATTGAACTTCATTTACGGATTCAGTCACATCAACATTTAGATTTATGGAGAATTATTATGAAAAGATGTTCTCGGAATAGCTTTTATTTTTTCTCTCATTACCTTTTAAAGGATAGTTTTAAGCTCAACTCAAACACTCCGATTAAGACGTTAACGTTTGAGTATTAATTATGAATGTTCTCCCAAAAACGATTATCAGTAATATATTGGCAAGTTCGCAGGATATGAAAGAGTACCCCAAAAAATCGACTTTTTTGAAGTGGCTTAAATAGTAACTATGAATGAATTCAATCCTTTTTAATTCAGAGTCTATTCAAATCTGTAAAAACAACGAAAACTTTGCAAAAAAAGCTATTTTAGTGCTAATATGACTAATGCAAGTCCTAAAATTGGGCAGAATTAGGCAATTTATGAAGTCATAATTTGAGTAAATCATTTGATTCTACTGATTGAAGAGTAATTCCGGATCAAATTCTTGAATAAGCCTCCATTGTAATTCCCCTGTATCAAAAACAATATGAAAGTAGCGTTCTTCTTTCGTTTGAATCACAAAATGATGATGCACCGCTTGCCCCACACGTTCTTTATGCGTTTGCCTGATTGTTGCAACATGATGCGTTTCTCCCGTCGGTAGTTCAAACCGAATAGGAGTAATCGGATGTTTTAATTTGGGATTTTTAAATCCCATAAACACATTTAGCACATTAATAGTCGGAAATTTATCGCGATTGTCCATA
>CAZNTR010000112.1:0-12694 GCA_964575925.1 uncultured Chitinophagales bacterium | reverse complement strand
TAAACGGTACAAACAAGGTATTGATTATGGAAAACAAGGAGCTCGATCAGCAACATTCCACGCCTGAACACGCGGATAACTTAGATATTAGTGTATCTACCTCTACCGAGGAGAATACAAGTCCCGTTGAGGAAGCGGTTTCGGAGGTTGAAACATCTGATACAACAGAAGAACACATAGCCCAAGCTGAAACCGAAGAAGTGATAGTAGAACAAATAGATCTAGAAGCGAGTTCTCAAGAATTAGCGTCACATTCTCTGCCAGGACTAAGTGAACTTGTTGATAAAGCAAAAGATATTGCAGCTTCCCACGATTGGCAAAATGGTGGACATCTACTAAAAGAGCTGAAAGCTAAGTGGTTCGAACTCAAAAACGAAATACCTGAAGGACTTGGTGCATTATATACTACTTTAGAGACCATCTTCAATGAGGCTGAACAATCTTTTTTCAATCGGAGAAAAGTACATTACGAGGAAATGGATAAAAAACGAAAAGATAACTTAGAAATAAAAAAAGGTCTTCTCGAAAAAATCCAAAAGCTTATTGATCGTAAAAAATGGACAGCTCAAGGTGAATTACGTTCTATTCAAGACAGATGGGAAAAAATTAAACACATTCCGCATGAAGCAGCAGAAGAGCTTAACACATCATTCTCGACCTTAATCGACACGTTTGAAAAGCAACGAGTTGAGTTTTTCGTGAAACGCCGTGAACAAGAAGAATTAAATCTTGATGGTAAATTATATGTACTCGACAAATTAAGAAGCTTAGTTGGAAGTATTAATGAAGAAACAGACCTTGATTGGGAACAATTAGATCATCAATTTGAAGAAGATCAAAATTCATGGAGAAAAATTGGTCGAATCCCGGCAGAAAAGTCAGATGAGATTTGGAAAGAGTTTAAAGATTTAAAAGATGCCTTTCATGAAAAGAAACTTTCGTTAAATACTGTTTACCGAAAAGAGATTGAGGGTAACGAACGCAAAAAACGTAATTTAATTGAGCGTGTAGAAAAGCTTATTGAAGTTGAAGACCTTGCTGAAGCTGCTAGAGAAATAAATCGTTTACATAAAGAATGGAAAGATATCGGACCTGTTGCTCCTGATAAAGCAGAAGATCTTTGGAACGAATTCAAAAATGCCTCCGATGTTTTCAATAATTACAAAAATGAGCATACTGACGAAATAAAAGATCAGGAAAAAACTAACTATGACTTAAAAGTTAAACTTTGCGATGAAGCTGAGATTCTTGCAGAAGAAGATGATTGGAAAAAAGCAGGTGTTCGTTTTCAGGAAATGCTGGAAGAATGGCGTTCTATTGGACCAGTTCCACGCCGGAAAACCAAAAAAATCTGGGAACGCTTTAAAAAAGCTATGGATAATTTTTATGCTCGAAAAAGACAGCATCAAAAAGATTTGCGAACTGAAGAGAAAGATAATTTACAACGTAAAAAAGACATCGTTGATTTAATTATTGCTCTTGAAAATGCTGAAGATATGCAAGCTGCATTCACTAAAGTAAAAGAATTGCAACAAGAATATCAGCGCATTGGCTATGTTCCGATTAAGTTCAAAGACAAAATTAACAAGTCTTATAAAGAAGCTTGTGATATCTTCTACAAACAGTTACGTTCCCAATCACGTTCTGAATCTTCTTATACCCATTCTTATTCAGGCAATACAGGAAATGATACGGGTGTAAAAAAAGAGAATCAAAGTAAGATTATTCAGTTACAGAAGCTAAAACGACAAGCAGAAAAAGTGAATGAAACCATTCTTAATTATTCTGACACCAAGACCTTTATTAAACCAAATAAAAAAGGTTTAGCCCTACGTGACGAAATTGATTTAAAAATTGCTACATTCCAAAAGGAATACGATCAACTTAACAAAGAGATTGAAACCTTGAAACAAGTCATGGAATCTGGAAAATCGTCTTCTTAAATTTTCATTTTTGAATAACAACAGTTTCCTTTGAGAACAATTAATTTTATCAACCCCGATTTTAATTATTGATGTCGGCTTATAACTCACTCCCCAAAAGAATCCTAATGATTGACGATGATCTCACGATGTGTGATTTCGTTGGAGCAATTGTCGTAGCTAAGGGTTTTGAATATTACTCTTTCAACCGTTATGATGGAGCCTTGAAGCAAGTTAAAGAGTTAAAACCTGATTTGGTGCTACTTGATTTACATTTACCTGATGGTAGTGGTCTAAATTTATGTCAGTATATAAAAGAGGATCCTGAGTTTTCTAGTATCCCAGTAATTATGTTAACGACTCGTGAATTTAATATCGAGCGTGAGATTGCCATGAAAAATGGGGCTGAGGCTTTTTTACACAAGCCAATTGATCGAAATAAATTAGCTGAGATTATTGTTGATACCTTATCACCAGAAGTTAAAGTTATATTTTGGGGAGTTCGGGGTTCTGCACCTTGTGCCAATAAAGAAAATATGATTTATGGAGGAAATACAACTTGTGTGCAACTCCAATTGCCGAATACAGAGAACTATTTAATTTTAGATAGTGGCTCTGGAATTCGCAATTTAGGTAGTCATATTATGGCAAAGAAAAAACATGCCGAAGGGCAAATTTTTATTACCCATCCCCATTGGGATCACATACAAGGTTTCCCTTTCTTTAAACCATTTTATGTTCCTGATAATAAGTTTACCGTTCATTTACCACAACAATTGGGTGGCGATTGTAGAGATGTTCTAGCGGGACAAATGACCTACACTTATTTCCCTGTAACCCCAGAAATGTTAATGGCTGATATTCAATATGAGACTCAGAGTTATCATTTACAGAAATACGACGGGTACCAAATTGAATTTATGTTGTCTAATCATCCGGTAGCAACTGCCATTTATAAAGTTCATATTGGTGGAAAGAAAATTGTATTCTGCCCTGATAATGAATTAGTCCCTGCTTCTAATGGTATTAGAAATTCATTTTACGAACACTTATTAGAATTTTTTGATGGTGCAGATTTACTCATCCATGATGCGCAATACTCAAGAGAAACCTACCCAAGTAGAAGAAATTGGGGGCATTCAGCATGGGAAGAAGCCGTTGAACTTGCAGCAAAAACACATGTTAAACATCTCTATTTAACCCATCACGACCCTGATTCTTCCGATAATTACCTAGCAAAACTAGATTCTGAATTAGCGCCCTATTCCTCACAATTTGACTCTATTCAATTTGCTAAAGAAGGTGAATTTGCTAGAATTAAAATTAATACCGAACTATAAAATTGCTACTCTGAGTTAAATTCCAAATCTTGAGCGTACTCCGAAAAGTAGTTTTTAGCAAAATATTCGTCGAATTCGTAGTATTTGGAGGGGTATAAACCTAAAGAATTAACTTTTTGGAGTGGACTCAATCTTGAATTTGTTTTAATCTGAGAATAGTAAGTCAAATACATTATGTGTATTTATCAAAATAGACATTCATTTCACTCGAATTTAAATATTACAACTCCAGCAAATCTTCTATTTAGTTACGAGTTACTATTAATAAAAAAGCTGATTGGTCATTAACAAATCAGCTTTTTTATTAACCAGATTTCTAGTTAAGGTTTAATAGATGAGTGTACTCCATAAATTAGTTTTTAGCAAGCTATTCGTCGAATTCGTAGGCTATGGAAGGGTGTTAACCGATATAATCGACTTTTTGGAGTGGACTCATAGATAATTTTAATCATTCCCCTAATAAATAATGTAGAATGTATTATGGCTTTCCTGTGGAATCTCGAATTAAATCCAAGATTTAGGGTCAAGCCCAGAATGACGAAATTTATTTTACCTGTTATTATTTTAATTTCATATCCCGAACTCAGGGTACTAGTTTTTAAGTATTTAATCAATCACATTTACTTCAATTCCAAAAACAGCTTTTAAAATTGATTGAGCATTTTTGTCTTTCGATTGCATTACTCTATGTTGTAAATTCGTAATTAAATCGGGAGTTGCTTCCTCAAAGGCTAAAGCTTTAGCAGCATCTTTTGTAGTCGTTCTAACAATTAAATTAATTTCATCTGCGCGAATTACACTATAAATTCCATCATCATTCAGCGCATGTTTTCTGCGTTCTTCATATTCTCCAAAAACTCTTGGGAAATCAACTGAATCAACTGCATGAGTGATTATTGTAACATCAGATGGACTTTCAGAAGAAAGAGGAATCTGACATAAATAAAAATATTTTTCCTGAAATACAGCCATTATAGTAGTGATTAGATTTATTTTTCAGCCGAATATAACGGTTTCGACATCGAATACCAAGAGAATAGACGTATCAATCTCAAATGCTTTAATTCATCGACTTATTTAGTTTTTCTATTCTTTACTAATTTAAGTTTAAAAAGTCTGTATTTTACGGGCTTTAAAAAAATCAGATCATAATCTATGGAACAGAACTTCATTCAATCTAAAAAAAATACATATCGTTTATTTTTACTTCTTTTAATAGCAACATTTTCTCTTCAAACTCAGTTATTTGCTCAAAAAACACCTGATGACTCAGGAATGTGGCTTTTGCCACAGATAAAAGGTTCTGTCCATGCAGAAATGGTTTCTAAGGGACTTCGTCTGCCATCTGAAGCATTTTATGATTCATTAAAACCAGCTCTTAACGATGCTATCGTTCGTATAAACATTGGAGAAGGTGGCGGAGGAACGGGTTCATTTATTTCCAGCCAAGGCCTCATTTTAACGAATCACCATGTTGGCTATGACGCCATTGCCTCTGCGAGTTCTGTAGCATCAAATTATTTAAAAGAAGGATTTTTTGCAAACACCTTAGATGATGAAGTTATTGCAGAAGGGTATTATCTATATATACCAACGGCTCAAATCAATGTAACAGACTCACTAAAGAGTTTACAGAACTCACTTGAGGGCTTTTCTGAACGTGATGTTCGAGATTCACTTATTGCTCTATTTTCAGCCAATTATCCTGATCATGTTTTAGAAATTGATGATTATTTCGGTGGGAATGCCCAATATTTAGCGGTTTATAAAATAATTCGTGATGTTCGTTTAGTTTTTGCCCCTCCTTCCGCAATCGGTAAATTCGGTGGTGATATTGATAACTGGATGTGGCCAAGACATACTGGTGATTTTTCTTTTTTAAGAGCTTATGTAACACCCGATGGAAAAGGAACAACTTATGATAGTCTTAATGTTCCTTACATTCCAGCAAAACATTTAAAAATAAATACCTTTGGCGTTGAACCATCAGACTTTGTAATGACTTTAGGTTTTCCTGGAAGCACCTACCGTTTTGAAAGTAGTTACGCTTTTAATTTCTACCAAAATCATCGTAATAACTACATCATTCAATCTTACCAATCGGTACTTGATGGTTTAGAAATGTCAGCTAAAATAAATGATAGCATTGCTGTTGCCAATGCATCTGATAGAGCATCAATTGCAAATACGGTTAAATATTTTGAAGGAATTCAACAAGGGTTTAAACAATACAATGTAGTTGAACGGCGCAAATTGGAAGAAGATCGTTTCGAAGAGTGGATTGCCATAGACTCAGGTAGAGAAATTGATTTTGGACTTGCCATTCCTAGTTTGAAAAAAGCTTATGATATAGCAAACCGAAGTGGCGATAAAATCTACGCAGGCGTATATACTTTAAGAAATAATGATATTTTCGAAGCAGTTTCCATTCTTGAACCATTTTATACTTTTCTTAAAACAGATTCATTAAAAAAATTCTCTAAAAATCAGAGAAATGCTCTACTTGATCAATTAAAAACGTATGCTAATTTATTTAATAAAAACGAGCAAGCTACTTGGAATACCCTTAAAGGACATCTTGTAATGTTACTTTCAATGCCAGACAGTTTACAACACAATGGTGTCTCAGCTTTACTAAATCCAACTAAACGTGAAGGCAATTTCGAATTTACTGCTCAAGAATTTATTAATGAACTAAAAAAGGAATCTCTATTATTCAATCATAAAAAAGCTGAAAAACTATTCAAAAAGAGTAAATCAAAAGCTAAAAAAGAACCCAAAGATAAATTATACCAACTCAAAGAATTATTAGAAAATTCTCTTGCTGATAACCGTCCCGTTTTTTCGAGCCATTATTCATTAGTGGGGGCTGCAACACCTGCTTACGTAAAAGGATTTATGGAATTCAGTGGTGATTCTACAATCTATGCTGATGCTAATTTTACTTTACGTTTAAGTGGCGGTAGAATTACAGGGTATAAACCCACAGATGGCGTTTATTTCACCCCATTTACCACACTTGAAGGAGTTCTCGCTAAAGATTCTGGATTAGAACCGTTTGATGTTCCCACTGAACTAAAAAACTACATCGCTGCAAAAAAATCTGATGGCGAACCAATAAGTACTTATCTCAACGAAAATGGTGAACTTATTGTAAACTTCTTATCGACAAATGATATTACAGGCGGAAATTCTGGCTCACCGGTTTTAAATGTTGATGGCGAAGTTGTAGGCGTTGCATTTGATGGAAATATTGAAGGCGTTTTTGGCGATTATTATTTTGATACGGAATTAAAACGAATGATTTCTTGCGATATACGTTACATTCTTTTTGTAACTGAAGAACTTTACGGACAAAAACGCTTGACTGACGAGATGGACTTTGTTCGTACAGAAGAACCTTCACCTTCAAAATGAGAATAAACGCAAGCAGAATTCAGCGATTTCGCAATCATACAGATACCACTCGTTGTTGGACTCCGCATATTAATCTTTTGCTGGGCCCTAATGGAGCTGGTAAAACTAACATAATAGATGCCATTCATCTCTTATGTATGTCAAGAGGGTTTGTTACGACTTCCGATCAATATCTTGTACAAAAAAAAGAGAGTGATTACTATTTATCAGGAGAATTTTCTGGCGCATTGCGTTCTGACTTTAGCATTCAATGTCGCTATAAACGTGGCGAAGGGAAATCCTTTTTTGTAAACGAAAGTCCTTTAAACAGACTAGCCGATTTAATCGGTTTAGTTCCCTTAGTTGTCTTGTCACCTCAAGATCGAAGTCTAACAGCCGAAGGTCCGACTGAGCGAAGAAGTTTTTTAGACTCCATGATTTCACAATTATCAAAAAGCTATTTAGCTGATTTAATTGAATTCAGAAAGATTGTGCAACAACGAAATATGCTACTTTCCAATATTTCTCTTTCGCAATCCATTTTATCTGATTATTTAGAGCCTTGGGATGCTCAATTAATAGAAACGGGAAGCCGAATTCTTTTAAAAAGACGAGAGCATCTGCAAAAATTTGCCACACAACTTGAACGCGTGTATTCAACAATGTCTGATATTGCGTTAAAACCACGTTTTGAATACAAAACCTTAGATAGTGTTTCAGAAGGTGATCAAAAAACTATAAAAGACGAGTTTTCTAGCTTATTAAAAATAAATAGAAGTCGAGAGTTTGAGCGTGGATATACCGTAATTGGCCCACATAGAGATGATTTAGTGTTTTTTCTAGATGACATAGAATTGCGGAAATTTGGATCTCAAGGCCAACATCGATTATTTACGATTGCTCTTAAAATGGCTGAATTATTTTATATCTCTGATGAATTAGACGATTTACCTATTTTTTTATTGGATGATATGTTCGGAGATCTTGATCCAATGAAAATTGATATCTTACTGACTATGCTTGACTCGCATCCAGGTCAAACATTTATCACCGCCGCTAATCCGAATCTTTTCATGAACTACTTTGACCTTAATAATGAGAAAAATAGTGTTACTTACGTGCAAGATGGAATGGTAAAAGACTCTGCTGATTCTTAATAAATAAACTATCTTTAGCAAGGTTTTGATGATTCTACATCATTTTAAAACCCGTTTATATTGAATTTTAATAAATAATTTCCCAATGGCACTTTATCGTAGAACTCCCAAAGGTATTTCATCGGCACTGTCTGATTTTTTCGACAGTTTACCGAATCGAAAACAGTTCAAACGTAGTCTTGCTGTTACTAACTGGTCTAGTATTGTTGGGGAAAGAATTAGCGCACAAACAAAAAGTATCAGCATTGAAGGAACTAAATTGGTGATCAAAATGAGTAGTTCACTGTGGCGACATGAAGTACACGCACAACGTTTTGCCATTCTAACGAAACTCAATAATTCTGTTAATGATGACGTTTTCACTGAATTACTTATAAAAGAATAATTAGTACATGGAGTTCAGTTTTTCCAAGTTTTACTTAACCATTTTTGAAAGATTTAAATCTCTTTTACGACCCGATGATACGGGAAGTGAACAAAGTATGTCTTCAGCTGAACGGCTGAGTATTTTTTTAATTTGTTATTTATTTGCTCTTGCCATGTGGAGCTTGGTGAATTTGGGTCGGGAGTTCGAACTTTCTCTTTCTGTTCCCATAACTATTACAAATATTCCTACCGATATGGTACTAACAGAAGAACCAGTAAAACACACGCAAATTACAGTTGGTGGTGAAGGTTGGATGTTAATGGGCATTTATAATGGTAATCCAAATTTAGTAATAGATGCATCAGATAATTTGAAAAAATCGAAATTCAACCTTCTTGAGTTGATGAAAAAAGAAATGAATTCGTATCCTAGTTTAAACTTAGTTTCAGTTGAACCTTCTCAAATTAATCTCCTATTAAAACCAAGAATTTCTAAACGCGTTCCAATAATTCCCAAAGTAAGTATTAGTTTCAAAAAACAGCATAATTTTCTTTACGAACCCAGAATATTCCCAGATTCTGTAACGCTATCTGGTGCGGAGGAGGTGTTAAAAACCATTTCTTTTGTTGAAACAGTAGAAGAGCATTTTGATGATGTTAAAGATTCCTTGGACTTAACGTTAAATTTAGTCTCTCCTGCTGAAAAAGTTCGTCTTGATCGCTTAAATATTCGCTATCGCGCTAGAGTAGCAGAATTTACAGAAGGTGAAATTCGCGTTTTTGTAAAAACAGAAGGTCTGCCTAAAGATACTGAAGTTAAATATAGCCCTGCTGTTATTAGTATTCGTTATGATGTTCCAATTGAAGAATATGCCGTTTCACAAGAACTTGTGCCTTATTCAGCTTTTGTTAATTATCACGAAATTTCAAAAGATTCAACTGGTTTTATAACTCCAGTTATTAAGAACTTAGCGCCCAAACTTCATTTACGTTTACGCTCGTATCAACCTAAAAGGGTTTCTTATTACAACGTGATAAAATCGGAGTAAGTTCTTTTATTATTTTATGTCGATTTAAGAATTAAAATTCCCCATCTCCTTTGAATTCCTATGCTAATAAATGATAAGAGATGTTTAAAGGAGACATGGGACAGATGTAATAGCATTTGGTACTCCTAAAACTTTAAACAAAATCTTTCTGATGGAAACATTTTCACTAAAACTAAATCATTAAGAGATTTGACATACCCAATAGCAAAAGTATGATGTTTTTTAATTGATTTTTAATTGATTTTTATTAAGCCAAAAGTTTTTTTAAATGCTTGGTGAATGTTTTTCAGAAACTTTGTAGAGGCGAATCGTACTGTGCCCTCGCATCCAAGTTGAGGATTTTACCGTTTAGCGCTCTTCTCACCCTTTCATCGCTATTAACAAGGATTGATTTTAATAGTTATTTATCATTTGGATGAAATTACACACAGTAAACAATAGTTCATCACCATGTTTTTACTCGCACTTTTTTCATTCATTTTTGTTTGGGCCGGAAATACGGTTCAACAAGGGAAACTAAACGGCAATGTATGTGATGCCGAAACTAGAGAATCACTAATTGGCGTAAATATTTACATTCCTGAAACCAAACAAGGTGCCGTTTCAGATGAGTATGGCAATTTTTCTATCGATAAAATTGAAGCCGGAATTTATACCATTCAAGTTTCTTATGTCGGATATAAAGAACTTATGATAAGCGATGTAATCATAAAATCGAATAGAATTACGAACTTACTAGTTGCTTTAACCCAAGTTTCAATTGAGGGCGAAGGCGTTACCGTAACTGCAGGTTTCTTTCAAAACTCTGAGAGACAGCCTGTTAGTAGCGTTTCTTTTAACAACGAAGAAATACGCCGTTCACCGGGCTCAGGTGGTGAAATTTCAAGAATTTTGCAAGCTTTACCTGGAGTTGCATCAGTTGGTGAAACATCTCAAGATATTTTCGTTCGTGGTGGAAGTCCAACTGAAGTCAATTTTTATATTGACAATATTGCGATTCCATCCATCAAACATTTTCAAGAGCAAAATGGTGCATCAAATGGACCGATTGGTTTAGTCAACACAGAATTAGTTCGTGAAATTGAATTTTCCACTGGTGGATTTGGTGCGCAATACGGTTATGTGATGTCTGGAGTTGGTGAAATTTCTTACAGACAAGCTAATAGAGAGCGTGTTTTAGGAAATGTTGATATGACCATGGCAGGATTTGGGGCAACGTTTGAACTACCCGATTTTGACAAAAAAGGAAGTTGGTTGGTTTCTGGGCGAAGAAGTTATTTAGACGAATTGCCGATGCGATTAATGCTGGTGGCGCTCCTAGTTATTCCGATATTCAAGTGAAATATCATCGTGATTTGGGGAAAAATGATCAATTGACTTTTTTAACCATTTTTGGAGCATCGCAATTTGTAAATGATGAAGAGGATGCTATTGAAACCGGATCTTTACAGGTTGTTGATGTCTCTAGAAATCAATTAACAAGTGGATTAAATTGGCAACATGTTTGGGGTGCAAATGGCTATTCAAACACAAGCATTTCTTTCACTAGTTCAAAAGACAATACACAAGTCACTGATTTAGAAAGAGATATACTAGAAACGAATATAAATATTGGTCAAAAAGAAGTTACGCTTCGAAATGTTAATTTCTATCGGTTTAATCGTGATATGAATCTGAATTATGGGCTTGAATCTAAATATCAATACGGTGATTTTGATTATGCATTTGCTTCATTTATTAATTTTGGCAATGAAGTTGTTCCTCCACGATCTATCAATCAGTCTGTAGATGGTGTTCAATCAGCAGCTTTTGCAACATTTGGATACAAACCTATCCAAGCATTAACAATCCAAACGGGAATTCGAGTAAATCATAGTTCTTTTAATAATAAAGTAACCTTTGCGCCTAGAATTTCTGCCCGTTATGAAATTTCACCACGTTTATCTTTACATGCAGCAACTGGAATTTATCACCAACGATTACCCCTTTATTATTTATCACAAGCTGAATCCATTCGCAACTTAGACGAAACCCAGGCAAGACATTTTATACTTGGTTTCGATTATATGCTTACTTCTTCTAAAAAAATGACAGTTGAATTTTTTGATAAAGCCTACACAAAAGTACCCGTTTTACCAGCTGATAGTGTGAACGCAAATCCTCAATTCATTCCAGATGGTTTCGGATTTTATGAAACCTTAGAAGCACGAGGAAAAGGATACGCTAGAGGTATCGATGTGTTAATCCAAAAGAAATTAGCTGAGAATTTTTATGGTGGAATTAATGCTTCATTTTTAAGAGCTCAATACACCGATCATTTAGGGAAAACTCAAAACCGTGATTTTGAAGTACAAACTTTATTTTCCGTAATTGGTGGTTACCGACCTAGTAAGTATTGGGAATTTAGCGCACGTTGGAGTTTTGTTGGGGCAAGACCTTTTACTCCAGCCAATGAAGCTGCAAGTATTGCTTCAAATAGTTTAATTCTAGATTTAGCAAATTATAATAGCGATCGACTTCCTGCTTTCCATTCTTTGTACACCCGTTTTGATCGCCGTTTCTTCTGGAAAAAAGTAACCTTCACAACTTTTATGGAAATTTGGAATACCTATAATCGTGAAAATGAAATTGGCATTTATTACAATAAAACGGATAAAAAAGTAGATAAGGGAATTGGCTTTACTTTCTTGCCTGTTGGCGGATTTAAGTTAGAATTTTAAAATGTCGGATGTCGGATGTCGGATGTCGGATGTCGGAATTTAATAAACGTCATGTTGAGCAAAGGTCAGCCAAGAAATAATTTTTTTAATTCACCTTGATATTCTGACCGACGCCGAAACATCTTCGAAATTAAATACATGATTACGCTCAAAGCACTAATTCGCATTTCGAATTAATAAACTTTACCCGGAATGACCTTACAATTTGAAAGAGATTATTTCTTCGATTCAACTACATTTGAAAAGAAGATCGGAGTTTCAGCCACTTCTTACCATGATGGATTACATCAAAACATAAATCAATTAAAATTGAAATAAGTACATTTTAAAAGTATATGTCTAAGACCATTAAAATCTTACTTCGCTATTTCATTTTTTGGCCAGTAACCATTTTGCTGTTTACTTCTGTTACCGGATTTTTGGTTGAGTTATACATGTCTCGATTTCAAATACCAATTGATTACCCACCATTTCTAGGTTTTAATCTAAATTACATCTCATCTTTTTTATTCACCATTAGCTTTCTTACTATTAATTTAAATACAGGTATTTGGGCTATAAACCGTTATCCTGTTATAAGTTGGGAACGAGTATGGCTACATATTGGCATTCAATTAAGTTCTGCTCATGTCGCTTTTCTTGTTGGAATGGCATTAAATGGAATGGTTTTTTTCCAACAGCAGCCTGAAGTTGAACAAGATTTGTCGTTCTTATTCTTTATCTATGTAATGTCGATGACAGCAG
>CAZNTR010000111.1:0-12889 GCA_964575925.1 uncultured Chitinophagales bacterium | reverse complement strand
CAGAATTATAATGCCTTAAAGATACATCACTTTATTAGACTGTAAAAGACAATGCAGTTTAGTTAAAACCCAAAGTCATATTCACTTTATTAAAAATCGGTTGAATGTAATTCGTTTTAAATATTAGTGAGTTGTGAAATCGAGTTTACTTTAAGTAGTTAATTTCTGGTTATTCGGGATAATCTTTTTCTGATGACTAAATCTGAGTCCTTACAATTTACAATCATATTCAATTGATTTTGTTCGTTCAAATTACCTCAAAATGCCTCATCATTCTTCTTTATAAAATTCATTCTTCACTCTTTTTAATCTATAACGATTAAAATCATTCAAACTCGTATATTTAACTAAGTCTTATTAACGAAAGTACCTTGTTTTGAAAGTAATAAAAATTGGAATCATCATTTGGTTGAGTTTTTTTATCATAGTCGGTCTTGTTATTTCTGTTCCCGATATTCAGATACTTAAACAATCTTCAAGAAATTTATTTTACCATGTGCCCATGTGGTTTACCATGTTTGTAGCATTTTTTACTAGTTTTATTTACAGCGTACGTTATTTAAACAGTCCTAAGCCAAAGTTTGATCATAAAGCTGCTGCATTTACAACAGTCGGAATCCTATTTGGAATTTGTGGTTTATTTACAGGTTCTCTTTGGGCGCGTTTCACTTGGGGCGCTTGGTGGACATTTGCAGAACCTAGAATGAACCTTTCAGCGGTTGCTCTTTTAATTTTATCGGCCTATTTCGTTTTACGTTCCGCTTTTGATGATCCTGAAAAAAGAGCAAAAATGGCTGCTGTTTATAATATTTTTGCGGTGTCAACTGTGCCGTTTTTATTTTATATCATTCCACGCCAATTACAAAGCTTGCATCCTGGAGCAGAAGGAAATCCAGCTTTTAGTGAGATTACAGCTCCTGTTTTGAGATTAATTTTTTATCCTGCTATAATAGGTTTTATTGCTTTAAGCTTTTGGATTGCGCAAATTATTTATCGCTATTTAAAAATTCATGAAACTATTGCAAATCAAGAGATTTAGCTAAGGTTAAGAATACCTACTTATGATTAGTATATTTAAATTGTTTAAATTTCAACTCATTTAAAAAAAAAACTATGCTTTACCAATTCATTTTATTTTTGATTGTCCAGTCTGATACGCTATCGAAAGCATATTCCGACAAATGGAAAGCATCAAAAGAACCTGCTGAAAATATGCTTGTGGGTTTATTGGGCTCACATGATTTAGCATTTGTCGTTTTTGGAGTAATTTTGATTATTCTTTCGGTACTTTTCTTCTATCTTTTCCGTTTAGATGGAAAGCTGTCAAAAATTGAAAAACAATTAAATATCAACGATAATTAGATTTTATTTCAGAAATTCAACGTTTATGAAACCTAAAGTAATTGCAGGTGTAGTTCTAATAGTAGTTTTTACATCATTATTAATGTATAATTTTGGAAACAGCATTAGTGCTTACGTCGATTTTAATACAGCTGAACGCCTTGGCGATAGAAATGTGCATGTGGTTGGCTCTTGGGAAAAAGAGGAACCTTCAGGATTTTCAATGCAAACTAAATCATTTTCTTTTCACATGAAAGACGAACAAGGCAACAGAAGAAGAGTAATTTATGCAAAGCCTAAACCAAATAATTTTGATCAAGCAGAACGTTTAGTTGTTATTGGGCAAAGTAAAAATGGGGTTTTTTATGCAGATGACATGTTAATGAAATGTCCTTCAAAGTATAATGACTCTTCCGAAACAAAATTTGAAAAAGCCGAAAACTAAAACGTAATGATTGGTTTAATTGGAAAGTTATTAATTGGCGCTGCCTTTTTAGCGTCTGCATTTTCTTTGGTTTTTTACGGAATTGCTGCTAAAAATCCCTCAAACAAAAAAGCTGAAAAATTTGCACATCTAAGTTATATCCTAAAAACGTTATTTATTTTAATAAGTAGTGGAATTTTAGTAAATCTGACCCTTACAAATCAGTTTCAATACTTCTATGTGTATAATTATACTTCATTAGATTTAGCGTATCGTTATTTGATTTCAGCCTTTTATAGTGGCCAAGAGGGTAGCTTCATGTTATGGATACTTTTTTCAGGAATAATTGGATTGGGATTAATGCGTTGGACTTCTGATACCTATCGAACCTCGGTGCTTTTTGTAATGAGTTTAACACAATTTTTCTTATTGTCCATGATTTTAGATGTCCATATTGGTGATTTTACTATAGGAGCATCTCCGTTTAGAACACTTTTAGAGGCCATGCCGAATGCACCGTTTCTCCAAGCAAATCCAGGTTTTATCCCTGCTGATGGAAAAGGTCTAAATGACTTATTAAAAAGTCCATGGATTATGATTCATCCTCCAATTCTTTTCTTAGGTTTTAGTATGATGACCGTTCCTTATGCATTTGCAATGGCTGCATTATGGAAAGAAAAGTATCAAGATTGGGTGAAACCAGCACTTCCTTGGGTTTTAGGAGCAAACTTAGCTTTGTTAACAGCTATTTTTCTTGGAGCTTATTGGGCGTATGTCACACTTTCATTTGGTGGATATTGGGCTTGGGATCCCGTTGAAAATGCATCTTTTGTTCCTTGGCTTTTTGGTGTTGCGGGTATTCACGCAATGCTAATTCAAAGTAAACATGCCTCAGCATCTCGTTCGGCAATTGCATTTGCATTATTATCTTATATAGCTATTGTTTACGAAACATTCTTAACCCGTTCTGGAATATTAGGCGACGCTTCTGTTCACAGTTTTGTTGATTTAGGCCTCTATGCTCAACTTGTAATTTACATGGTTGTAATGACTCTCGGTGGAATTATTTTGTATCTGTATCGTTCTAAATGGATGCCAAAATCAGAAATAAAATCGAATTGGTTAGACCGTGATACTTGGATTTTCTGGGGGTCAATGGTGCTTTTATTAAGTGGTTTAATCATTTTAGTTGGAACTAGTAGCCCAATAATTGGGAAATTGTTTCAAAAAAATCCGACTCCTCCTCAAATGAGTTTTTACAATAACTGGACTTTGCCTTTTGCCGTTTTAGTTGGCTTAATGACCGTTGTAGCTCAAACTTTATGGTGGAAAAAAAGTAATTCTGCTTCACTAGCATCAAATTTGTCTTTTCCTCTAATCATTACTTCGTTCTTAACATTGGGCGGAATGGTTTTAGGTGATGTTCGCAATGTTTCTTACATCGCTTTATTGTATGCAGGATTCTTTGCCATAACTGGAAACTTGCAAATCATGATTGGTGTCGCTCGCAAAAAAATGATTATGGTTGGAGGAACGCTAACTCATGTTGGTTTTGGGCTTTTATTAGTTGGTATTCTTTTTTCCACAGCTTTTAATACATTCTTTTTAGATGATAATACCAGAAATTATAATGCTGCAGTTAAAAGAGGAGAGGTAAAAGACGAACAAGGTGTTCCTGTTTTAAAAGAAGTGAACATGGTTGAGTTAAAGAAAAATCAGCCAAAAGTAATTAATAACGAGTATATGGTAACATTTACAGGATTTATTACCTCAGAATTAAATCGACCTCATGAGCAATTATATTCTATTAATGTCTCAGATTTAGACGGAAATGTTATTTCTACCTTGAATCCAACCGTTTACCCAATGATGCAAAGCTCAACGGCTTCATCTATAAATTGGGCCGTTGATCCTGATGTGTTTTCAGGTGCATTATATGACATATATTTATATGTAGCCGGAAGTTCTCAAGTTGAAAGAGAAAATGATAGAGCAGCAAAAGTAGCAAAAGCACAAGGCGAACATGTTCACGGATCTGATTCTCATCATTTAGCTTTTACTAGAGGTAAATCATATAATATTGGAAATTATGAAGTTAAATTCGTTGATTTTCAATTTATAAAACCCGAAACCGACCCTGAATATCCTAAAAACGCTACAGTTGCAGTAAGAGCTAAAATTCAATTCACCAATCTTACCACAAAAGAAGTTACGCTAACAACACCGCTTTTTGCAGTTGTCGATGAAAATGGCAAAAAGTTTACGTTTACGCCTCCTATTGAATCTTCTATTCCTGGTGTAACCGTTCAAATGGCGAATTTAGTTCCGATGTCAGATCAAATTGAAGTTGAAATTGAAGGACTTAAAGGTGAATCTGTTGAAGCAGAGGGAGATGAATGGGTTTTAGTTATTGCCGAGAAAAAACCCTTCGTTTCTGTAGTTTGGTTAGGTACTTTTATCATCATGACAGGTTTTAGTGTTTCAATCATGCGCCGTTGGAAAGAAGATAAAAACCGAGCTTAGGTTAGTATAATTAGTCGTTTCTATTCGAATACATCGAATTTTATGTCAAAAAAACTATTTTTTATTTCAGTTCTTTTTCTCATTGTTTCAGAAAAGGCAATGGCTCAAGAAAAACATCAAAATCCAGGAATGGCTTTCCTAAAATCTGCTATCATTCCAGGCTGGGGTCATTTGAGTTTAAGGGCTGAACATAAAACAAGAGGATATGTGCATCTTGGAACAGAGGTCGTTTTATGGTTGAGTTATTTCGGAATTAACGCCAGAACACAACGTTTAGAACAAAATATGTACGCCCATGTTGAACTAAAATCTGGAACTTCAATTCAAGGTAGAGATAGAACATATCAACTAGCAATTGGACAATTTTCTGATTTAAAATCCTACAATGATTTTCAAGAGAGAAACAGAAATTGGACTGCTTTTTTTGAAGAAAACGCAACAAATAGCTGGCAATGGCAATCTGAAAAAGATCAGGCAGATTATATTCGCTTGAGAAATGAAATAGATGGCAATAATCAACAATTACCATTTTTAGTTTCAGCTATGGTTGTAAATAGAATTGTGAGTGGAATTTCAGCATTTATTCGCGCTAGAAATACCTTGCCTATTCAGCCTGAAATAGGAATTAGACTTATGGGAAATAATTCTATGGAAATAAATCTCCGAATTGGGTTTTAAAAAAGTATTTTGAATCGCTATTTCTTATTTATTGAATATTTGGGAACAAATTTTAATGGTTGGCAATCTCAGCCTGACCAAAAAACGATTCAAGACGAAATAGAACGAGTCCTAAGAATAATTACAGGCAAAAAAGATTTAAAAATAGTTGGTTCGGGAAGAACAGATTCTGGTGTTCACGCAAGTAATCAAGTTGCTCATCTTTATATTGAGACCGAATTAGACACACATAAATTTAAATATCAAGCAAATAGTTTGATGAAATCAGGCATTAGTATTTGGGATATAAAAAAAGTTAAACCTGAAATCCATGCTCGATTTGCAGCAACATCAAGAGCGTATAAATACACTATAATTACACGTCCATCTCCACTTAGAGAGCAATCAGCTTGGTTTTACAATGCAGAAATTGATTTGAAAAAACTTCAAGCATGTGCCAATTTACTCACAACTGTCACGGATTACAGTACGTTTTCAAAAGAGAATCCAGGCAATATCGGCTCCGAGTTTTGCACAATTGAACGAGCTGAATGGGAAAAAGTAAAAGAAGATGAATTTGTGTTTTACATAAAATCGAATCGATTTTTAAGGCACATGGTTCGGTATTTGGTTGGAAGTATGCTAAAAGTTGGAAAAGGGGAGTTGTCGATTCAAGAATTTGAAAAAGCGTTAAGAGGTGAAAACGAAAATTATGTTCATTTGAAAGCTCCTGCAAATGGTTTGTGCTTAATTGAAGTGAACTATCCCAATGAAGTTTTTCTAACTGACTAAGAACGGAGTTCGGGATAAGAAAGAAATATAAAAACTGGTATAAAAAAATTTCGTCATTCTGGGCTTGACCAAGAATCTTCGCCTGATGAACCACGAACGTAATACTCTACTAAAGGCAAAACGGCGGTTTTTATTGTTAATGACTAAAAAATTATTGGCCCAATTATTATTCCGAATTCAGGTTGTTAGTGATACCGAAGGCAAGCGAAGCCAAATGATTATTCCCTTTTATCTTGTTTATCAAAAGCTATTTCTTATCCCGCCATTTTAAGCCATTAGATTATTGGAGATAAGAATTTTCTTAAAATTTTGAAATGGAATTCATATCAACGTAAGAACAGAAATAAACTTTCAAGCAGATTTAAACCAAATTAAATCGGTTTCTTTGTAACTTTAGTAAACTAAAGCCCAAACTAATCAAAATTTTCTCATGTCTGAGGAGTTTAGCCATAAAATTACACGTCAAGGTTTAACCTACGATGACGTTCTTTTAGTACCGGCTTATTCTACGGTATTACCACGTCAAGTTGACACGCGAGTTCACTTAACTCCCAATCTAGTCTTAAATGTCCCCATTCTTTCCGCAGCCATGGACACCGTAACAGAGTATCGATTGGCAATCGCTTTAGCAAGAGAAGGCGGAATTGGAGTTCTTCACAAAAATATGTCAATTGAAGATCAAGCTGAGCATGTACGCTTGGTGAAAAGATCGGAAAGTGGTATGATTGTAGATCCAGTTACTTTACCATCAATGGCAACAATTGCAGACGCAAGAGCTTTAATGAAACGCCATAAAATTGGTGGAATTCCAATAGTTGATGAGAAAAAGCTTTTACTAGGAATTGTGACCAACCGTGATTTACGTTTTGAAACGGATGGTTCAAAAGCGTTAGGTAAAATCATGACATCTAAGAATTTGATTACAGCTAAAATTGGTACGAATCTCGAAGAAGCTGAGAAAATTCTTCAACAATATAAAGTAGAAAAATTGCCCATTGTTGATGATATTAAACGACTTGTTGGACTTATCACTTTCAAAGACATCGAGAAAAAGAAAAATTTCCCAAATGCTTGTAAGGATGAGATTGGTAGGCTAAGAGTTGCGGCAGCTGTTGGAATTGCCCCAGATACGTTAACAAGAGTTGATGCTTTAGTAGAAGCAGGTGTTGATTTAATTACAGTGGATACTGCACATGGTCATTCAAAAGGGGTGCTAGATATGGTTGCTTCAATTAAAAAAAGATATGGCTCTTTAGCTGTTATGGGTGGAAATATTGCAACCAAAGAAGCAGCAAAAGCTCTAGCCGATCATGGCGCAGATATCGTTAAAGTTGGCGTTGGCCCAGGGTCAATTTGCACAACTCGTGTCGTAACAGGAGTGGGTGTTCCTCAATTATCAGCAATTATGGAAGTGGCAGATTTTACAAATGGTAATGGTATTGGTTTAATTGCCGATGGTGGAATTAAACAAACTGGCGATATCCCGAAAGCTTTAGCTGGAGGTGCTGATGCAGTAATGCTAGGTTCCATGTTTGCCGGTGTTGATGAAGCTCCAGGTGAAACTATAATTTATGAAAGCAGAAAATTTAAGTCTTATCGTGGAATGGGAAGTATTTCTGCTATGGCTCTAGGCAGTAAAGACCGATATTTTCAAGATGTAGAAGATGATATAAATAAACTAGTTCCAGAGGGAATTGAAGGTAGAGTTCCCTACAAGGGAAATTTGTCAGAAGTGATTTATCAAATGGTTGGTGGCTTAAAAGCATCTATGGGATATTGTGGAGCTGCTGATATTTCTGTACTGAAAAAAGCAACTTTTGTTAAAATTTCTCCTGCGAGTATGCGAGAAAGTCATCCACATTCTGTAACAATTACTAAAGAATCTCCAAATTATTCAGTTAGCTAAGTATTGTGCCTAACTCTGTTGCCGTTATTCTTCCAACTTATAATAATTTAGATTCTCTGAAACGATGTCTGAGTACTCTTGAAGCTCAGACATTTTCTGGTTTTATTGTTTATATTTGTATTGATGGTTCTACAGATGGAACTTTTGAATACTTAAACACCGCAACGTATAGATTTCATTTTGAAGTTTTAGAACATGCCGATAAAAAAAACAAGGGAAGACAAGCCACAAGAAATTTAGCACTTCATATTTGTAAAGAATCTTATATCCTTTTTTTAGATTCAGATCTAGAAGTGAATAAAAATTGGATTGATTCACATCTTGTCGAATTAATAAAATCTCCTATTTCTGTTGGAAGAGTGTATTTTACGAATGTTGAAAATCCTTGGGTTGATTATTATAATTCAAGAGGTCACAATGCAAAATTATCAAAACAAAAAATCGGCTCTAGGTATTATATTTCCGCAAATACAGGTTTTAGAAAAGAAGTTTTTGCTAAAGTTGGATTAATGGACGAATCAATCTCTGAATATGGCGGAGATGCGGAATTTGCTTTTCGATTGATTCACTTTGGATTCACTTCTTTAACTTACTTACCGAATGCTGAATCATTTGGTGTGGAATTAAAAACCGTAAAACAAGCCATTTCTCAATATGAACTTTTTTCAAGAAATTTATTGCAGAAGCTTGTTAACCGTTATCCCAAAAACCAAGATTATTTTAATTATTCAAAACTTAATAAGTTACATTTCTTGAAGTTAGATAATTTGAATTACTTAGCGGAAATTATAGATAATGAAAAACCAGGTGTTTTAACTAGATTTGGAATTAGAATACTGTTAACACTTGCCTTATTAAAAGAAATAAGATGAAAAAAAAACGCCAATTTGATCATCTTCTAGTTGTTATGGGGCCTATTGAAAATGATGCTAGAACGCTAAATCTTGCTCAAACTTTAAGTGAACAAAAAGAAAAAGTTTTAATTCTTGGAATCGGGAAGCAAAAAAACATAATCAAGCAATCGGAGTATTTATCTATTCAAACTATTGTTTTTCCACCATATAATCGGATGTTTAAGCTATGGTTTTTATTTGGAAGTGAGTTGCTAAAAATACTTAAAGGAATAACAGCTAAAAAATATTGGGCAATGGATTTATACTCATTACCAATGTTGATTTTGGGAAAAAACAAAAATTCAAAAGTATGTTACGATTCAAGAGAAGTTTATTCCGCATTGGGTACAAATGTGGGTCACCCACTTAAACAATGGTTTATAACCGAAATAGAGAGATATTTTATAAAACGAGCTGATGTTATTTTTACATCAGGGAAAATGGACTCTGAGTATATTGCGCAATTTTATGAAATCGTTGAACCACCTGTAATAATGAATTTACCAAACGTACAAAAAGTAGAAAGAACCGATAAATTACGTTCTCATTTTGGTATTTCAAGCAAAAAAAAAATAATGATTTATCAAGGGATGATTCACCCTGGAAGAGGCTTAGAGCCATTTCTACAGATTTTAGGAAATTTTCCAAATTGGGTTTTATGCGTTTTGGGAAGTGGCAGACATTGGCAAAATATAATGCTAGAAATTGATCGTTTAGGTATTTCGAATCAAGTATATAAATCGGATCCTGTTCCATATAATGAATTAGCAGAATGGACAGCATCTGCTGATGCAGGTTTGTGTTATATCGAGCCATTAAGTGAAAGTCTTAGATTAGCTCTTCCCAATAAATTATTTGAATATGCAATGGCGGGAATTCCAGTTGTATGTTCAGATTTACCACAAATGTCTCCCATTATCATGGAATTTGAAAATGGTATTTTGTTAGAAAATCATGCAAGTTTAGAATTATGGTCAAGTGCAATGAACAAATTATCAGACTCCGTTTCGTATTCTCAAATGACTAAAGCTTCTACAAGATTAGCTGAAAAATATAATTGGCAAGCACAAGAGTCCTCTATTTTTAATTTGATTAAATAAGACAAATTCCAATTCAAAATACTATTTCCCTAATGAAATCAATTGGTTAAATAAGAATCGAATCTCTTCAAAATTTGTAAACTAGATTCGTTTAGTGAAAAGCTTATGTATCAAGTATATTTAGACTCTACTTTAATCTTGCGTTTGTGAAATATGTTTTCAAGCACATTAACAAACTTTTTTCAGACATAAAGTTAACTTTTAATCATACATGTTTAAATTTCTGAAAGTTTTATTTGGAGTAAGAAACAAAAAGATTACTCTTATTCTTGTTCAAGAAAACAAACCTGCTGAACCAGAATCTTTTTCTTTTTTTTCAAAAAGACTCTTTCAATTAATGGTCTATATAATTGTTTTTTTTGTTGTAATGGGATATACCATATTGGCAATAACTCCATTAGGTTATACCTTGTTTGATCGTGAAGATGCTGAGATTAGAAGAGTCACCAAAGATTTATCAACAAGAATGGAGATATTGAGCGATTCATTGAAGAAAAGAGATAAATTACTTAGAACAATTCAAGATGTACTTATATCTGAATCGGATACAACTTTCCATGTTAGCGATTACGAAACAAAATTTCGTGAATATTTGGATGAGACAGATTTTGAAGAAAGTTCAAACAAAGCTATTAATGGTAATCATTTAGACCGAGTAAATCTGATAGAAGCCGATAAAATTATCTATTCTGAGAAATTTTCATCTATTCCCGTTTTTCCTGCACCAGCTCCTGTTCTAGGTACTTTAACTCAAAAGTTTAATGCCAAAAAAAAGCATTTCGGAATAGATATTGCCTCATCGAAAGGTAGTTTGGTAAAATCAATTGCCGATGGAGTAGTTATAACAGCTGATTGGTCAATCAATTATGGTAACACGATACAAATTCAACATGGAGATGGTTATATTACAATAATAAAACATTGTAGTTCTCTATTAAAAAAAGAAGGTGATGTAGTTTTAAAAGGAGACGCTATTGGTGTGTTAGGTATGTCTGGTGTAATAAACACTGGCCCTCATACGCATATAGAAATCTGGAGAAATGGTATTGCTTTAGACCCTGAACCCTATTTATTATTAAACTAATGTTTTCAAAATCACAAAAATCAATTCCCATGAAAGAAGAAGCCCGCGGTATTCCTAATATCAATATGATATCTCAAGGAACCGAAATTACTGGTGTATTAAAAACGAATACCGATATTCGTATTTCAGGAAAATTAGATGGCACAATTGAATCAAAAGGAAAAGTAATCATCTCTTCTGGTGGCTTTATTTCTGGAAATATTATAGGTAAAGAGGCTGATGTTGCCGGTACTATTGAAGGGGAGTTGGTGGTCTCAGAAAAACTAGTTCTCAGACAAACGGCCGTTGTAAAAGGTGATATTTCAACAAAATCATTAATTGTAGAAGAAGGAGCCCGTTTTGATGGGGCCTGTAAAATGTCAGCAGAAATTCTGAATCATAATGGAAAATTAAATTTAAAAGATGTGAATACCTCAAAAGCTGCAAATGCAAAATAAGATTAAACCAAAAATCACCTTTACTTCTTATGCTAATTTAATGAGTCTTGGTATTGAAATGGCGGTAACTATGATTCTACCTATTTTGGGTGGATATTATTTAGAGAGTGTTTGGGCAATTTCACCTTGGGGTATCGTTTCCGGTGCCTTATTTGGTTTTGTAAGTTCGTTTTGGCTTGTTTACAAAAGAGTTATTTTAAAAAAATGAAGCATTTTATTAGAAATATTTTATGGATGGATGTTTTCCTCTTTGCTTTGGGAGCATATCCATTATTTAAAGTTCAAGGTACTCCCGGTCTTACAGGAGGAATTCTTGCTCTAGTTTTAACTACTGTTAATGTAATGGTTGGCTATTATTATATTGAAAAATATTTTACTGCTGAATTCTCAGTATTTATGCAGAAAGTATTCGGCTCCATGGGTTTACGGTTATTGGCATTATCAGCTTTTATTTTTATGATACTGAAATTTGCTCCAATAGATAAAATTGCCTTTATCATATCCCTATTTGTTTCGTATATTTGTAAATCTGTGCAGGAAATGATTCTTTTGAACTCAAAATCTAAAAAAAAATCAGTATAGCCAATGATGGCAAGTAAAAAATACTCCTACATCTTACTCTTTAATCTTTTGCTAACTCTAGTAATTGTTGCGCCTGTTATGGCTGTGGAAGAGTCGAACAACAAATTGGACATTTTAGGAAAACTTCAAAATCATTCCTATTTAGATTTTACACCAATCGGTAAGTTGGAATTACCCTTGTTGTTTAAAGATCAAGATGGATGGCATTTTTTCTCGTCAACTACCGCTGCCATTAATAGCAATCAAGGTTACACCGATGAACATTATGTCTCACATCCATATGCTGAGAAAAAAATTGAAAATGGCATACTAAAGCCAATAGCTTATCACCTTGTTAGAGAAGATGGTGGTCATATTGATTACAATTTTTCATTTAGTTCACATTTGGCTTTCTTTTTATTGTCTGGAATTGTTTTAGGTTTAATCGCTTTCCCTCTTAAATCAAAATATACATCTGGTATTGGTCGCACTTCTGAGCCTAAGGGTACTTTTCAAAATATGTTTGAAACATTGATTTTGTTTGTAAGAGACGATTTAGCGCGACCAAATATTGGCGAAAAAAAGTATTTATTCTTTACTCCTTATCTGTTAACCGCATTTTTCATGATTCTATTCATGAATTTATTCGGTTTGATACCATTTGGTGTCTCATCAACTGCAGATGTAACAATTACTGCCGCTTTAGCAACTATGACCTTTTTGATTACTCAAATATTTGCTTCAAAAGATCATTGGATGCACATCTTTTGGTTCCCTGGGGTTCCAACGCCAATTAGATTTATTTTACTACCGGTTGAAATAGTCGGTCAATTTACAAAACCTTTTGCATTGGCAATACGTCTTTTCGCTAACATGGCGTCAGGTAAGGTATTAGTTTATAGTATCATCGGATTAATATTCGTATTTGCTAATTTATTTGGAGATGCTGTAGCGTATGGCACTTCACCAATAGTAATTGCATTTGCTCTTTTTATTTTTGTGATTAAAGTAGTAGTGTCCTTTCTACAAGCTTACATATTTACAATGCTATCCGCATTATTTATTGGTATGGCTGTTGCTGAACACGAACACGACCATGATCATGAGCATAGATCACATTAAACAAAACTAACCTACAAACACTTACAAATCTTTACAGGAGAAAATAAAA
>CAZNTR010000110.1:0-13189 GCA_964575925.1 uncultured Chitinophagales bacterium | reverse complement strand
TAATGAGCTTGTTTGTAATCGAAAATCGAATAATGGAGTCTAACATGAAAGGTCTTCGTTTTTAAATAAGTGTTTTTTTTAAAAAATAAAGTCAATGGAACACATAATTATTCTAATGAAATAATAAAATCTTTAATTTCATCTGAAAAATTGGATGATTTGCTTTTGTTAAATCTAAAAGAGAAGTGTACTGATTAGATTAGATTAGATTAGGCTTTTGGGGGATGCCAAACACTTGAATAAAAAGGAAGCGTAGGTTGAGAATCGTTAACAATTTGAATAGAAAGAGAAGCGAAATTCAGTAAATGTTCGAAATTAATGGAAAATTCAATTTCAGTTGATACAAATGAACCAGAAACCTGCTGATCAGAATTTCTGAATGGCAATTGCATGTCTCGAGCAACATCTTCATCATAAACTAAACCCTCCAAATAATGAATAGACACAAATTCAATCAGTTTTAAATGTTCATTATCTTCAAGATGTTCATAATAATGAGAAACTAAAACAGGAATTTTTAGAAACTGCTTGAACTCTGTTACCGTAAACAGATAGAAAATTGCAAATAAAAAGAGAATACCTTTTTGCACATTCTAATATAAGTCAGTTTTTAATAGAGAAATGCTATAAGTGACATTGATTAGATAAATATAAAAACGCAGAAATACGCTTGAGATATTTTTACTGTTTATTATTCAATGAAATAAATGTTAAGTATTAGTAATAATTGAACTTAATGCGTTTTTTTATTTAGGCTAAACCCTAGTTACTAATGCTTAAGAAGAAGGTTTGAGTAAATTTATATTGAAAATCAACGTTTTGACTGAACTTTATACCTCAATTAAATCGAATCTGACTTCAAAAAAAATTAATAACGAGGTGATAAATTATATTGTAATAGTGCATTTTATGGTTTTTCAAATCGTTTCACATTACCTTCAGTATCCTAATGCATTAGAATGATTTTTTTTGTTTTTTCTAGTTTGTTGCTAAAAAATTGACATAATCCTTGTCCTGAACTCAGGTTATTAATTCATATCCTTTTTAATCTTACTCAGAATTTGATGGTAACTCGTATTTTGAGGCGCTAGTGAAATCAAGGTTGAGCAGGTTTGATAGGCATTATTGTACTCTTTATTCTTAATTTGTGCTAACATTTTGATATACAAGAACTCTTCATTATTGGGAAATAAAATCAAAGCTCGTTCAATTATAGTTAAGGATTCTTTAAATTGATTCAGTTCTTGTAATTTCAGGGCATAATTATAATAGGCGCGCAAGTTCACTGGTTCTTTTTCGATTGCTTTTCCCAAATAAAACAACGTTTTATCTGTATTTCCTGTCTCATTATACAAAAGCCCAAGCATATAATAGGAAAATGAGAAATTCGGTTCAAGTTCAACAACTTCTAGATACAATTTTTCAGCGCTACTAATATCTCCTTTTTGATACAGCAAAAACGCCAAATTTAAGCGTGATGCATTGTTGTAATTGTCCATTTCGATGGCTTTTTTATAAGCTTCTATCGCTACATCAATAGTTCCTTTTTGTTGACTAAATTCTGCCATTAAATGTTGACCTGATGAAAAGTCGGCATTCATTTCGAAGCTTTCAAAAAGTTCGTTTTCTGCTTTTTTTAACTTACTTGATGTCAGATTTCTAGATGAAAAATATCTCGCAGCAGCAATTCTGACAGAACGAATGGAGTCTAATAATAATGGCTCAATAAATTTTGAATAATCAGTTGGTTCAACTTTTTCAAAAGCATGAATAGCTTCGGTTCTTACTAGGGCAGACGAGTCTTCTAAAAACTTGATAATTTCTGAAAATTCTTTGGGCGAAAGTTCTTGTTTCCCATAATCATTTAAAGCTGTTGCCCGAGCAATTTCTGGAAACTTATGTTGGGAAGCTAATGCATAAAACGCCTCTTTATCGCCTTTGTATCCTGCTAAGAGGTAGTCTGAAAAGTGTTCAGAGCGCTCATCGCCGTAGTTTTTTTTGATAATCTCGCTTGCCCATTGTGGCGTTTTTTCGGTATGGCAACTATTACAAGCGTTTGGCGTGCCTGATGTTACGGTTTGATCGGGTCTTGGAATTCTAAAACTATGATCTCTTCTGAAATCATTTCCCATATACGTTTTCCCTGTCATGTGGCAGCTTACACATTGTGTGGCTTCTGTATTGGCTTCATGAAAATGATGAGAAGGTGTATCATAATTTGGAGTATGGCAACTTAGGCACAAGGCATTTCCAGTTTGTTTTAATTTCATAGAGTGTACATCGTGACAATCTTTGCAGGAAACGCCAGAGTTATACATTTTGCTTTGAACAAAAGAACCGTAAACATAGACTTCGTCTCGAATTTGCCCATCTAGTTCGTATAAAGGGTCAATCAACAATGAAGGTTCATAATGATCCATGAAAGTTCCTGAGTAGTCGTACACTTTCGTAATCTGATTTCTTCTTGAATGACATCTCGCACATTGATCAACCAGTTCTTTAGATGAACGAGCTTTACTCCTATTCATAGTTGGTGGAGATATATTCTTGCTTTCAGTATTGTTTTTATAAAAATTGACGTGCGAACTAGAAGGTCCGTGACATGCTTCGCAACCCACATCAATCTCGCTAAATGTGGTATTATAGGTATCTGATTTACTGTCAAATTTTTTCTCTAAATTCGTTGAATGACAATCTGCGCAAGCAGAATTCCATCTCATGCCACCACCAGTCCAATGAATCCATTCATTTGGTTTAATTTCTAAATTCGGTTGAAGGTCGAACCATTCGTTTTTCTTTGAGTCCCAAGCGGTTTGCAAACATTGATATTTTCCATCTGGAAATTTCACGATGTATTGTTGAAGTGGGGTAAACCCAAACGTGTATTCAATTTTGTAATCGTGATACTTGCCATCGTTGCCTTGAGTATTCACGAAATAGTCGTTTCCTTTTTTGAAAAACAGACTTGAGATCGCATTACTTGTAAAACGTACATTAGTAAAATCTGCCAATATCGAAGTAGAATCTGCAATTTTCATCGCCTGATCGTGATGCGAATCTTTCCAACCATTAAACTGTTCACTGTGGCAAGACTGACAAACTGTTGAACCCACAAAAGTCGATGCGTTGTAATTTGGGCTACTATTATTATCCGTTTGACAAGAATAGAAGAGAATTAAAGCAAAAAAAAGAATGGGTTGTTTGATAATATTGATTTTATTTTTCATTGTTAAATAGATTTATATACTCTCTGAATAAGTGCATTTTTCTCTTTTACTGTCAAATATTTCGTGTAGAATATTCATAATTTAAAAATCTTCCAATAGTTTCAACACTGTAGGAACTGATAGGTTTGTAATAGTTTCAGAATACATGTCTAATCTCCCTAAGTGTCTGTCTGCCTGTCTCAAAAGATTCAGTAGCTCCATATTTTAAATGGCTCATTGGCGTTTAATTTTTTCGGGTTGGTAACTTTTATATGTTCCTTGATTAATATATTTACTGGCTTTAAACTGTTTCATTAGGATTGATTTTAAGCATTTCTCTAAATAGTCGTTCCTCTTATTTAAGATCATAGCAAAATTCTCTAAATAGCGTATTGCCTAATTAAGATATTGATGAAAATCTTAATTAGCAGTTTATTTATTAAAGATCTTAGTTCGGGTTAAGAAATTAAAATAAAAACAGGAAAAACTAAATTTCGTTCTGCTGGGCTATGACCCAGCATCTCTGCCTAATTGTGATTTAATTTAATATTTGAACAAAAAGCAAATTGGGTTCACCATTGTTTATTCTGGGTTTTGATTATAATTATTCTACTAATCCTTATCCTGAACTCAGCTTAAAGGTTTTATAAGTCTAAGAAGTGAATTTTCAATGAAATGAGTTAAAGATTAGAATTAATCCTTAATAGTTATCACAGGTTTTGAGGTAACCCAGCTAAAATTTCATTTCTCTTTAACCAAAAACTCACCAGGCATCAATTTCCCCAAACTCCAATCCCCAATTTTTACCCGAATCAGTCTCAATGTTGGAAAACCTACCGCTGCCGTCATTCTACGAACTTGACGATTCCGACCTTCTTTAATCGTTAATTCAATCCAAGAATCAGGTACCGTTTTCCTTACTCGAATCGGCGGATTTCTATCCCAAATTTCTGGATTATCTAGTCGTTTTACTTGAGCCCGTTTTGTTTTACCATCTTTTAATTGAACGCCATTTACCAATAGTTTTAAAGCTTCATCAGTAGGAATTCCTTCAACCTGAACCCAATACGTTTTTGGTAGTTTCTCTTTGGGATCTACAATTTGTTGCTGCAATTTTCCATCGTCGGTGAGGGCCATAAGTCCTTCGCTGTCATAATCTAAGCGTCCGGCCGGATAGATATTCTTTATGGAGATAAACGCCGCAAGAGTACGTTTTTCATCCATTGGAGAAAACTGAGAAAGTACGTGAAAGGGCTTATTGAATAAAATGAGCAAGGTAAAGAATGATTAAGGATGAATGAGTAATGAGAAATTGACCGTGCCTAATCAACAGATAGAATGATTCATGTGTTTACTGAATAGTACCGGAAAGTAATATAGAAAACGATTAATTACTTCAGACTAAAATGGAAATTTAACTATTTCAACGTAATTAACTAAACTTTCGGACTTCGTTTCCAAGCAAACTTCACTGGTTTTTGCAAAATAAAGACCATTCCTTGTCTCGACACGATTCGAAGAGCCATGAAGTGCTGTCTCTGTCCAATATCATTTTAGGCCATAAGTTAGTTCTTTTGATTAGGTTAAGTTCTAAGACTGAGATGCTGGATCGGGATCCAGCATGAAGAAATGACGTATGTGATATAATAACTACATGTTGCGCTTATGTTATTGTTTTTATATTTTTTTTGCAAAATTGAACCTTTTTAAAAAATAATAAACTTTACAAAAGGTCCAAGTCCGAATTTGAGTAATAAACACGTACTGTTTTTTTTGAAGTAAAATTACACTTAATTTAACATTTGCATTTTAATATCAAATTATGGGCATTTACTTTATGAAGTCTAGTTTTCTTATTACCCTTTTTTTAGTGTACGGATTTTTAGTTTCAGCACAGCAAGCTAATTCAATTACGAGAACAAGTTCTTGTATTTTTAACGATACGTTATGGATTATCAATGCAAACGGTTTTCAATTTGTTGCCCTTAATACCGATGAGTTAATCAGACCTGACTCCGTTATTCATCCGGAGTTGAGTAATTCAATTTCCTTGTTTAAGTCAGAGTCATTTCTTTGGTTGCATCGGGGACAGGAATTACTTCGCTACGATGGGAAAAACATTCGGAGAACTTCATTTCCCTTTGATCATGTGATTCAAATGGGGATTAAAGAAATCAGTACTGACGATAGTTTGTTTATAGATTTATATTATGAAAAACCGGAACTCAAAAGTAAAAAGGAAATCCAATTGTCATAAAAAAAGTGGTGTGGGCTAATGGAGAATTTTCAGAAATAAAAGAGAAAAAAGAGATTAGAACACTAAAAACGAGAAAAGGTGATGTCTATACATTTACCCCTTATGAAATTTATTTGCATAAAACATCTGGAGAATCGCATAAAATTGATATAAATCAGCCACTTAGAAGAGTAGAGTTTCACTGGATTGCACCTGATGACAAAATTTGGATCTATCAGGAAAAAGTGGGTTTTTCGATTATTGATAAAACGGAGGTAAAGGTTATTCCTTTCTATTTTAAAGAAATTTGGATTTGGGATTACCGTCTTTTTTTTCTTGAAAACGGCAACGTGGTTGCAATATCAGGAAAGCAATATGCGGTTTATGATTACGAACGTTGGTATTTATTTGATATGCCTGAACGTACGTTTTTTTCACAAAGGGAAGTGCATCACTATAAAAATATAATCTATATCATAGATGGAGACAAAATTAGGACAAAAGATATTCTATGATGTACGGAAAATATCAGTTAAACAGTAAAGATTTCTGCTAATCTTGATCAAGTACGAATCTATAGTAATGGCTCAAAAAATCGAATGAAGTAAAGCAACAAACAAGCTGACGGCTGTATTCTGACAGCTGACAGCTTGTTTCCTAAAAAACCACCGTCTTATTTCCATAAACCAGAACCATCCGATTTACATGTTTATAAACCGCTCTTGAAAGCACTAATTTCTCTAAATCACGCCCTTTGCGAACTAAATCATCAATTGAATCACGATGAGAAACACGCGCAACATCTTGTTCAATAATCGGACCTGCATCTAATTCTGAGGTAACATAATGACTTGTAGCACCAATGATTTTAACACCGCGAGCAAACGCAGAATGATAAGGTCTCGCACCAGGAAAAGCGGGTAAGAAGGAGTGATGAATATTGATAATTCTGTTTCTGTAGGTATCTACAAAATTTGAAGAAAGGATTTGCATATAACGTGCTAGAACGATGAAATCAACAGAATACTTTTTGCAAATCTGAATCATTTCTTGTTCTGCTTCAGCTTTTCTGTCTGCAGAATTTGGAATGTGAATAAATGGAATTTCGAAGCGTTCGGCTACATGTTTTAAGTGATTGTGATTACTTAAAATAAATGGAATTTCAACTCGTAATTCACCAGCTTCATATCTAGATAATAAATCAAACAAACAATGTGATAAACTTGATACAAACAAAGCCATTTTTGGCTTGGTCTCGCTAAAAAATATGTCAAATTTTATCTCGTTTTTTGAGGCGATTAAAGTCTGAAAACAATCGCCAATTTTATCTTTTGGAATAGAAAAATGGTTCAAATCCCAAACAACGCGCATAAAAAATGTCTGTGTTTCAGAATCTACATGTTGATCAAAATGAAGAATATTGCCATTATTGGCAAAAAGAAATTCGCTAATTATAGCGACAAGCCCCGATTTATCAGGGCAATGAATAAGTAAAGTGGCTGATGACATACCCAAAAATAGGAAAAAACTTTGTCAGAGTTTAGGAACAATGACAAAGTTACCTTTGGCAAAGGTTTAAATGCTTAATCCATTTCCATTGCTTGAATTACAGCATGGGTAAACGTAGTAGTCGTTCCTTTTCCGCCAATATCGCGTGTGCAAGAATCTTTATGGTTCGCTAACACTTCCAAAACAGCATTGTGAATTTTTTTTGCGGCAACTTTTTCATCAATATGATCTAACAGTAACAAAGCAGAAAATAAAAGTGCAATGGGGTTCGCTAAATTTTTTCCAGCAATATCTGGTGCTGAACCGTGAACCGCTTCAAAAATTGCACAATCATCACCAAGATTTGCAGCGCCAGTTACTCCTAAACCGCCAACGAGTCCACTTGCTAAATCAGATAAGATATCTCCAAACAAATTAGTAGTTACCACAACATCGAAACGTTCAGGACGCATAACCATTTGCATAGCCATATTATCCACAATAATTTCTTCACATTCGATTTCAGGATAGTTTTTGGAAACCTCTAACCCAGCACTTAAAAACAAACCTGAAGTAAATTTTAGAATGTTTGCTTTGTGAACAATCGAAACTTTTTTTCTCCCAAATTTTCTAGCGTACTCAAAAGCTGCTGTAATTACTTTTTCACTCGATTGTTTATCTATGTAAGCAATGCTTTCAGCTTTACTATGCTCCTCATCTAACCAACGCTCGTTCCCGATATATAAACCTTGCGTATTTTCACGAAATAAAACGAGATCTACATTATTTACAGGACTTGGAACATTTGGAAGCGTTTGAGTTGGACGCAAATTCGCATATAAATTATACTTTTTGCGAAGTGCAACATTCACAGATCGGAAGCCTGTTCCAACTGGAGTTGTAAGTGGTCCTTTTAGTGCAATTCTATATTTATCAATGAGCTTTTCGGTTTCTTTTGGTAATGGATCGCCGGTCTCTTCAAAAGCGCCTAAGCCAGCTTTCGCAGGAATCCAGTTGATATCGACGCCTGCTACTTTAATAATTTCTGTTACGGAATGTGTAATTTCGGGGCCAATTCCATCGCCAGGAATTAAAACAATGTTGTACATAAAAAAATAGGTTAATGTGAAAGAATCAAATCGTAATATACAGTTTTTAAGGCTGAGTTTCAGGATTTAGCTTATACGCAATAGGCAGGAATATTTTTTTCAGATTGGTTAAACCAGAATTGGTTCTCTTAACATTGAATTAGTGAACAATTGTAAATTTCATAACTTATTAAATAGTAGATGGTTACAAGAAAGGAATAAGTAAATTTCAAAAATTTAAAAACAAAAAAAATTAGCTATAAGAATTCTTCTTGCCAAGCTGATAAAATAATAATGGTTTTTTTCTATCAAATAACTAAATAAGTGTTTTTGGGATGAGTCTCAATGAATTCATAAAACCTATGTGTAATTTTTTAATCAAAGTAGGAGATTTAATTAGGAAGTAAAAAAAATTTAATTAATGAGGCCACTCTGAAAAGTCGATTCTGTAGGCTTACACCCTACCAAATTTTCCGAATTCAACGAATAGTTTGCTAAAAACTCCTTTTCGGAGGAAGCTAACTAATTCAACATTCATTCGAATTGATAAATAACGACGAAAACATGGCAAAAAAGCAATCAAATCGCTATAATCACAGAACAATTCATAACTATAATAAGAGACATTCGATTAATGAAATCTAAAAGTTGAGCATTATATAGCTGATTTTCAAAAACTAAACGAACAAAATTAACACTCACATAAACGTTTGGTAACATACTAATAACTACTACTTCATGTTACAAAGTTACTTTATGGTAACAAAATCATGAGGCTGTTATGACTGAAATGTATCAATCTTCTTCAAATTTCACATCTGTTAAAAGTCCCTTATTCTCCATTAAACTTCCTTTTAAGAAAGAAAAAAGAGGTTTTTTTAAAAAAATGTTGGAGTCGGGAATTGAAAAGTCACTAGGGTTCAGAGAGCTTAATAAAATCTATCAATCTACAGAGAATAGTACAGATCCCATTGATTTTATTGATAAAATATTAGCTTATTTAAATGTTTCGATAGATTTGCCAAAGGAAGATTTGGACAGAATTCCCAAAAAAGGAACCTTAGTTGTGATGGCAAATCACCCATTTGGTGGAATTGAAGGCTTAATTTTAGCAAAAATATTGAAGCAAGTAAGACCAGATGTAAAAATTATGGCAAATGATTTATTACATAGTATTCCAGAACTTCGTGAAGTGTTCTTTTTTGTAGATCCTTTTGGCAATAAAGAATCAATACGTAAAAATTTATCGGGTTTAAGAAATGTAAAGTCATGGTTGAGCGATGAGCATGTTTTAGGTGTATTTCCATCGGGTGAAGTTGCCTCTTTTAATAAAAAAACGCGTAAAATTGATGAACCTGCTTGGAATGCAAATACAGCAAAAATGGCATATTCATCAAAATCGACCATTTTGCCTGTTTATTTTGATGGAAATAATAGCTTAGCTTTTCATCTTGCAGGTTTAATTCATCCAAGATTAAGAACGGCGCTTTTAGGGCATCAATTTATTAATAAGAAAGATCATGCTATAAAAGTTTCGATTGGAAATCCAATTCGTTTTAAAGAATATAAACACATGACTAAGCCTGAGCATCTCATTAGTTATGCTGAGTCTAGAACATTTATGCTTCGTAAAAAGGAGAAAAAAGATAAATACAGTAAAAAAGCTGAGTACAAAACTCATTTGGTAAAAGCTATTAAACCAGAAATTATGGAAAGCGAATTAGTTCAATTATCAGAACAAAATCATTTAGTCAATTCAGGAAAATTTGACGTTTTTATTGCCGTGGATGCACAAATACCTAATATTATGCGCGAAATTGGTCGATTAAGAGAGTTAAGTTTTAGACTTGTCGGAGAAGGAAGTGGAAAAGAAACAGACGTTGACCATTACGATCACTATTATCAGCATTTATTTATTTGGGATAATGAAGAACGAAAAGTTGTTGGAGCTTATCGCTTAGCCATGATAGATTCCATTACATCAATATTTGGGAAAAAAGGTTTGTACACAAACTCTCTTTTCAAATTGGAACAAAATTTTCTTGATAAAGTATTTCCAGGCATTGAGTTAGGTCGCTCTTTTGTAAATCCTGATTATCAGAAATCGTTTCAGCCTCTCTTATTATTGTGGCGCGGTATTTCGACTTATATTTACAGAAATCCTAATTATCGCTATTTATTGGGAGCTGTTAGTATGAGTAAAGATTATTCTGAGATCTCTAAGCAATTAATCATGTCTTATTTGAAACAACATCATTGGAATGAACAATTAGCCAGTTTTGTGACGGCAAGAAATCCATATAAAGCTAAAAAAGAGTCTGTAGCTAGCAGAGTTGATGGAATTATGCCCTATTTATCGTTAGATCAAGTGAATACAATGATAAAAGAAATCGACCCTGAAATGGGAGGGGTGCCAATTTTGATAAAACAATATCTTAAAATGGGTGGGCAACTAGCTGCTTTTAATGTAGATACTGATTTTTCAGATGTGGTTGATGGAATGATTATTGTTGATTTACTAAAAAGCGAACCTGAAAGTCTTGCTAGATACATGGGTGACAAAGAATATGAAGAGTATATCGCTTATAACAAAGTTACATTGCCTAATAATTTAGATTTAGTGTCTTAATGTGAATCTCAAATTCGGAGTTCGTTTTTGACCTCGGAATAATAAAAGATATTTTACGGCTCGATAAATCACCTCAACAAAAAAATGTTTTGGATCTAATCTAAGCAAAAAACGGTCATCCCGTGCTCTCAAATGGGATCTCGGCGTATTCAATGAGTGTGTATTTAACACTACCTATTGCGAATTTGGTCTTAATGTGCATTTTATGCATCATTCTTTATGCTGCAATTGGGAAACTAAACTAAAGTTTCAAGACTGAAAATTGAATTACGAAAGTTTAAAATAAATCGCAATATTTAATCAGGATGAAATTTTAAAGCAGAATAAAGAATTGAAAATAAAGTCCACTCCAAAAAGTCAATTCTTTCGATTTTCACCCTTCCAAATCCTACGAATTCGACGAATGGTTTGCTAAAAACTACTTTTTGGAGTACACTCAAAATTAAGAATTCAAAATTCAAATTTTCTCAAAACCCCGAAGTGTAATCGTCTCCACGAGGATCGGCACCACCATAGAGCCAGCCATTTTCATCAATTTGAATACAATCAGCGCGGCCTGAATATCCTCGTCGTTCATTAAGAACATATCCACGGGCTTCTAACGAATTTTTGTCTGTTCTCGCAATTGCAAAAGGCTCAAAAAATAATTGGTCAGGTAACCATTGATGATGAACTCTAAGTGCAGAAACAGCTTGTTGAGCATTCATCCCAAATTCAGCCATGTTTAAAAAAACCTGAAAAACCGTTGTAATTATTGTTGAACCACCAGGAGTTCCCAAAACCATGGCTAATTTCCCATTTTTGGCGACAATTGTGGGAGTCATACTAGAAACCATTCGTTTGTTTGGTACAATTTCATTCGCTTTTCCACCTGTTAAACCATACATATTTGGCGTTCCAGGCTTTGACGAAAAATCATCCATTTCATTGTTTAATAAAAATCCTGCTCCACCTACCGCTACTTTTGAGCCATAACCGCCATTTAGCGTTGTAGTTACAGAAACGGCATTTCCAAATTTGTCAACAACAGAATAATGTGTTGTTTCATCCGATTCGTAATAATCACTTACTTCTCCAGGCAGAATATCTTGACTCTGAGAAGAATAACTCCAACTGAAATCTTGCATGCGATTTTTTATGTATAAAGAGTCTGTTAATTCTGCAATGGGAACCGAAACAAAATCAGGATCCCCAATATATTTAGATCGATCGGCATACGCTCTTTTCATTGCTTCAGCCATTAAATGAATCGATTCGGTTGAATTAAAACCATAATTCCCAATAGAATAAGGTTCTATCATTCCGAGCATCTGTTTGAGTAAAATTCCACCAGCACTTGGTGGTCCCATCGTAACTAAATCGTAATCTTTGTAGGAAATACGAATCGGGTTTCTCGAGACACTTTTATAATTGCGTAAATCAGCTAAATCAATTAAACCTCCGTTATTCTTCATTTCCTCGATAACTAATTCGGCTGTAATACCAGAATAAAAACCTTCTCGTCCGTAAAGTGCAATACGTTCTAAGGTTTGGGCTAAATCTTGTTGAATGAACAATTCACCTTCAACAAAATCACTAGAGTCTTTTTTTATAAAATATCTTCTTGATGACTCAAATTGACGAAAATAGTTTCTCGTGTAATTCAGAGACATTGCTTCTTCAAAACTAAGTTTAAATCCATTGGAGGCCAATCGGATAGCAGGATCTAAAACTAAATCAAGAGGCATTGTTCCAAAGCGTTCTAAAGCTTCTAACATTCCATCAACACTTCCAGGAACTCCAGCTGCCCAATGACCAAGTACTGATTTATCAGTTACTTCTTTATTTTCATCTAAATACATATCACGACTAGCTTTAGCAGGAGCTTTTTCTCTAAAATCTAAGGTCTTAACTTCTCCGTTTGCCATGCGCAAGACTAGAAATCCACCACCACCAATATTTCCAGCACCGGGAAAAGTAACTGCCAAAGCAAAATGTGTCGCAACCGCAGCATCAACTGCATTTCCACCTTTTTTTAGAATTTCAATTCCTGCATCAGAAGCTTCTCTTGTGGCCGAAACCACCATTCCATTTTGATATCTTTTAGGATGGCCAACTTGAGCAAAGATCTGATTTCCGCTAAGAACTAGAATAATAAAAAGGACAAGAATGTGAATGAAAGTACTCTTTTGATGCTGTGAAATAGAACTCATAAGGTTTAACATTTGAAATAGTTATGAAAGGTAACTAGCGCTAAATATCTATGAATTAAACTTAAAAAGTTGAAAAAAATGGGTTTATATAAAACGATTATTCAAAGATCATTATTAATTAAAATTGATAAAGTAAGAATGAAAAAAATCGGTTTGCTCAGAAAAGTCAATATTTTCGTTTGCACCTTTCCAAATCCTGCGAATTCGTTGAATATTTTGCTGAAAACTACTTTTTGGAGTTCTTGGAACTGATTGATTTTGGGCTCATCTCCGAACGACATGACCGATGTTTAAAAAAAAGAAATGTCCCTTAGGTTTAATAAAGCGTTTTGGAAAGGTTTTTGCTAGAA
>CAZNTR010000109.1:1216-13266 GCA_964575925.1 uncultured Chitinophagales bacterium | reverse complement strand
ACGAACTCAATTATTTATTTCAATACATCGGAAAATTATTTCTCTTTTTGATTCCAGCCATAATTGGAACTAGTATTTATAAAGATTTCAGATATAAGGTTCATTCCATTTTATACTCCTATCCGTTTGATAAAAAAGCGTATTTGACAGGTAAATTTCTAGCTTCTTTTTCCATTGTTACACTTATTTCTTTTTCCGCTGCCTTCGCATTTGTAATTGGTGAATGGCTTTTAGGTGCTGCGAATCCCAAAATGGGAATATTTAATGGTTTAGCGTATTTACAAGCGTATTTCGTTTTTTTGCTTCCTAATTTTTTCGTTTTCGGAGTGTTTGTTTTTACCATTGTTGCATTGAGCAGATCCATTTATTCAGGTTTTATCGTTGTAATTAGCCTGTTTTTGATTCAACTAATCACTGAAAATGCTTTTCAGGGAAATAACTTTTTGATTGCTATATCGGATCCTTTTGGGCAAAATGCGGTTTCTTTTGAAACACAACTTTGGACTTTATCAGAACAAAACACAAAGCTGATTCCATTTTTTGGTCCGGTTTTATACAATCGAATTTTCTGGTTCAGCACAGCAATTCTTTTCACTTTAAGTCTTTTTAAAGCCTTTACCTTATCTCAAAATGGATTTCAGGTTTACTTTAGAAAACCCAAAATTTCTCAGCAATCGGAACAGAGTAAAAGTAAAAGTTTAAAAACTTCACAATCAGAAGTTGAGTTTGATTTTTCATTTAAACAGCAAATAAAACTCTCTTGGAAACTTTCTACATTCGATTTCAAGTTTGTAGTTTTTAGTCCCATGTTTATCATTTTTAGTGCTTTAGGGATTCTTTCCGTTGTTTTAATGTTGCTCAGACTTACTCAAAACGGAGAATTATTGATGTTGCCTTTAACACGATTGATGTTGGCTATTCCTGCGTTTTTTTATATCACAATTCTCATTTTAGCGACTTTCGTTTATTCAGGAATGATTATTCATCGTGCAAGTGTTTCCGGAATGTCTGCCCTAATTGATTCCAGCCCAATAAATAACAGCGTTTTATTGTTTTCAAAACTAATAGCGATAATTCGTGTGCAGTTTCTACTTTTATTCTTGTTGATGTGTACCGGAATTGCATTACAAGTCAGCATGGGATTTTTCACTATTGAAATCGGGCAGTATCTCTTTTTTGTGTTCATCGTTTCTGGATTGATGGTAATCGTTTGGGCTTTGATTTCCATTTTTGTCCACACGTTGGTTCCCAATTTATATGGCGGGATTTTTATTTTGCTCTTAATTTGGTTAGGTAAAAGTGGATTTTCTCAATTGGGGATAAATAGTTATTTACTCCAATTTAATGCAGCGCCACAATTGATTTTCAGCGATTTGAATGGGTATGGATCGCAATTACCCGGCTATTTTTTAGCTCAAATCTATTGGCTGACTTTCGGATTTCTAACTCTTTTCATCACGTGTTTATTTTGGAAACGCGAGTTTACTTTTACCTTCAAAAATCTGCTAGAAATGGCAAAATCTCGTTTGAACAGATTTGTTCAAATTGGTTTTTTGTTGTTTTTGATCGTTTTTGTGAGTCTAGGAAGATTTATTTACAAAGCAGAACATTCTGAAATCGGTGAAAAACTTACAAAATCAAGGATTAGTGCATTTGAAACTCAGTTTTCCCCTCTTAAAGATCTTGTTCAACCAAGAATAAAATCGATAAAACTAGAAGTCGATTTATTTCCTGAAACGAATTCCTTTGTTGTTTCTGGAACTTATATTCTTGTGAACGAATCCGAAAATTTTATCGACACACTTGTGCTAAAAACTGGATTCGATGAAATAACGACTTACAGTTTAAGCACAGAAAATCAGCTCCTTTTATCAGACAGTTTGATGAACGTTTTTGCGCATAAATTGGAGAAATCTTTAGCACCAAACGATTCTATTCAACTGAGTTTCACTATAAAAAATGAGTCAAATACATTGTTTGAACGGAACTCAAATGTCTTAAAAAATGGAACTTTCCTGAAGTTTGATATTCTTCCACGCTTAGGTTTTCCTTTTCAAAAACAGAAAAAACATCCTGTAGATTCAACCGCACCAAACAATCATTATCAAGCAATAGACAGTGATTTAATAGAGGTTGATGTCGTATTAAGTACAAATGAAACGCAAACAGTTTTGGCAAATGGAGTTCTTAAAAAGCAGTGGAAACAAGATGGAAGAAACTATTCTCAATACAAATCGGAAGTTCCGCAAAAAATGGGAATGGGCTTTAATTCGGGAGAATATCAGGTAGAAAAAAATACTTGGAACGATGTAAAATTGGAAATTTATCATCATGAAACGCATCAATACACGATTAAAAACATGATGTTGGGATTAAAATCCGCATTAGATTACAATTCAGCAAATTTTTCTCCTTATCCACACAAAGAAGTAAAAATAATAGAGTTTCCCCTTTCAGAAGGAACTTATGCTACACTTTTTGGAAATACAATTTTGACTTCAGAAGCTCGATTTGGAATGAACACAAAAGAGGAAGATAAAATAGATTTATCATTTTATGTAATTGCGCATGAATTAACGCATCAGTGGTTTGGAAATAATTTATTGCCAAAAGATGTATTAGGCGCGGTAATGCTAACAGAAAGTATCACAGAATACATCACGCTGAAAATTTATGAGCAAACGTTCGGAAAAGAGCGTGCGTTACAGTTTTTGAATATGCAGAGATTGCGCTATTTAAAAGGACGGAAACGAGAAACTCAGGATAAAACTCCTTTATATTTGGTAAAAGCGGAACAAGATTATATTTCGTATGGAAAAGGAGCTTTAGCGTTTAATGCACTTGCTCAGATTTTGGGAGAGGAAAAATTGAACGAGATTCTAAAGTCCTTTTTGATTGATTTTCCATCCAACGAGACGAAATATCCAACGACTTTAGATTTTCTGGAAAGGTTAAAAAGAGAAACGCCAAAAAAATATGAGTACATTATTACTGATTGGTTTGAAAAAAGTGTTTTCTATGATCTTGAAATCAATTCTGCAATTCAAAAAGAGATGGGGAACACAACAGAAGTTTCACTTGAGTTCACTGTAAAAAAACAGAATAGTGACTCAGAAGATTTATTGCCTTTAAACGATGTAATAGAAATCGGATTTTATGATGAAAATGATTCTCTGATTGAATTGAAGCGGGTTTTTGTAACAGAAATTCAAAACAAACTATTATTTTCAATAGATAAAAAACCATCCGAAATTATATTAGATCCAAACTTCTTAGGAATCGAAAAAGACGTAAAAAACAATATTTTTTCGTTTTAAAAGAGTGATTTAGCATTAAGAATTTTGAATTCTTAATGCTAAATTTTTAATTGTTTGGTTTCTTGCTTTGATTAAATTAAGTTGAATATAGTGCTGAAAATGCGAAAGAATCGGTTTGTATTAGTCAAATGCACTAATTGTTGAAATTCAAAGCAAAGAACGAAAATTCTCCCTTTCGCCCCAAATTAAAATGCTAAAAAAGACGAAATGAACTTAAAAGGGGGCAAGGGGGATTTCATGATGAAAGTTTTCAGTTTAGAAAGAATACCTAAAATCTAACTCATTTAGACAATAGCCAATCCAAAATTCCTTTTTCTTTCGGAACGAAATCCCAAGCATTATGCCCAACGCCTTCATAAATAGTCAATTTGGGTTCGCCTCCAGCTTTCCGAATCGCATCGATTAATTTAAGCGCATAATCTGTTTTCACAATAGTATCTTTATCGCCGTGGAAAAACCAAATCGGTACTTTAGCTGCAAAATTTTGGACATAATTCGGATTTCCGCCGCCACAAATAACCCAAGCTGCCTTAAATAAATCAGGATTTCGATACAATATATCCATAGTCCCAATTCCGCCCATCGACATTCCTGTCAGGTACAATTTATCTTTGTTGATGTAAGATTTTTTCTTTAATTCATGAACCAATTTTATAAACAATTCCCCCGATTTTCCTTGATTTTCATTAGGAAGGAAATCGAACTCTAAACCACCAGGAATCTCTTTTCTATTCACAGTTCCCCAATAATCACCTTTCGCACATTGAGGTAAAATGGCAATAAATTGATAAAGAGAACGAATAGAATCGGAAGCAAAAAACGAAGCAAAATTCGCCAATTGCAGCTCATTATCATTTCCTCGTTCACCGCCACCATGTAAGAAAAAAACTACAGGATATGTTTTTGTGGTATCAAAGTTTTTGGGATAAAGAATTCGATAAGGCAAAGAATCTGATTTTGTAATAAAAACTTCTTTTTTGAAAAGTTCTTTCCATTGAGAAAAAGCAGGAGAAGTCATACCAAAGCTTAATAAAAGCAAAAGAAAGAAGTAAATATTTTTTTGCATCGTGAAAGTATTTGTTGGTTCATTAATTCCAATTATAATCTAAAAGTAAAAAAGTGATCAAGTTGAAAACATTAGAAGTTCATGAATAAGAGATAATAGAATACCATTTTTTTCTATTACTAATATATAGGCAGTCCTAGCAGTCGACTTTGCCGATTTAAAAAGTAAAATAACTATGACTTAACACGTCTTCTGCGTATTAAAATTAATTGAAATAATTTAAGAATATATGAGTCCACTCCGAAAAGTAGTTTTCAGCAAAATATTCGGCGAATTCGCAATATTTGGAAAAGTGTAATTCGAAAGAATCGACTTTTTACAGTGGACTCATATATTATATGATTGCGAACTTGCGCAAAACTACATACTAATATATATTTAACAAATTAAGTCATGAATAATTATTCAAACTTAAATGAAAACTGTTGGACAAATAATAAGAGAAAAAAGAGTTAGTTTGGGTTTATTACTTAGGCAAGTAGCTTCTTATTTAGAAATTGATCAAGTTATTTTGAGTAAAATTGAACGAAGTGAGCGAAAACCGACCAAAGACAATATTAGAAAACTTGCTGAAATACTTGAAATTGATAAAGAAGACTTATTGGTACAGTTTATTAGTTAAAAAATTGTTTGTGAATTAGCAGATGAAGATTGTGCTAACAAAGTGTTGCAGGTTGCAGAACAGAAATTAAGATATTTAAAATCTAATCTCGGAGAAAGTTAATTATGTTTGAACAGAATACTGAGATTCTAGAAAATAATATAAATGAGCCACAACTGGATCTTTTAAGTTATCCTAAATCATCCTTTAAATTAGCAGTCAATGATAAAAAAGAAATACTAAATGTACTTTCTCTATTTTCAGGTTGTGGAGGAATGGATTTGGGTTTTGAAGGTGGTTTTGCAGTGTTAAGAAAATCAATAAATGAAATTTTAACACCTCACTTCATAGAAAAGGATTTACAAAATGGCTTTATCCAATTAAAAAAGACAAGATTCAAAACTATATTTGCGAATGATATTTTAAAAGATGCAAGAAATGCTTGGGTCAATTATTTTTCAAAAAGAGGCCACAATGTTGATGACTTTAATGAAGAATGTATAGTTGATCTTGTTAAAATGTACCATAATGGTGTAAATGTTTTCCCAGAAAATGTTGATGTAGTAACTGGTGGGTTTCCTTGTCAAGATTTTAGCCTGTCAGGCAAAAGAAATGGATTTAATTCACATAAAAATCATAAAGGTGAATTAATAAAGGAAAATACTGCATCAATTGAAACACGTGGACAATTATATATGTGGATGAAAGAAGTTATCGAGATTACTCAACCAAAAATCTTCATAGCAGAAAACGTTAAAGGACTTGTAAATCTAGGTGATGTTCAGTCAATTATTCAAAAAGATTTTTCTTCTGCAAATGGAGACGGATATATAGTACTCGAGCCCAAAGTTCTACATTCAGCAGATTTTGGTGTTCCTCAATCGAGAGAAAGAGTGTTTTTTATTGGCATTAAAAAATCAGCATTAAATAAAAAAGCTTTATCAGAATTGTTAAATATTCAACTATCGAATAACTATAACCCATATCCCAATCAAACACATTCATATACAGTTAAAGGTGTTGGATTAAAGCAATTTGTTCAATTAAAAGATTTATTTAAATATTTAGATGAACCAGAAAAATCTAATGATTTATCACAAAGGTTTTATTCTAAAGCAAAGTTTATGGGTAAACACTGCCAAGGTCAAACTGAAATTAAACTTTCAGGTATAGCGCCAACAATTCGATCAGAGCATCATGGTAATATTGAGTTTAGAAGACTTTCAAAAGAAAATGGTGGTAAGATCGATGAAGAATTAAATATAGGATTAAAGGAAAGACGTTTAACTATAAGAGAGTACGCATTAATTCAAACTTTTCCTCCTGATTATGATTTTGTAATTGAAAGCAAACATGTAAGAAAGGGTTCCTTTTTAGTTAGCCCATCTAAAGCATATAAAATTATTGGGAATGCAGTACCTCCATTGTTAGCTTATAATTTAGCAATGAGAATTGAAGAAGTTTGGAGTTTATATTTCGAATGATATTCAGAAAATATTAGAGAAGAATTTTTAAAATGATATGGAAAAATAATAATTAGTATTTTATACTTTAATTTTTTATAAATAATAGAGAACTTTATGATTTATTGACAAAAAATAATTTACAATGATAGTTTCAGTTAATCCAGATCCAAATTTAAGAGAATTTAACTTATTGCTAAGCTCAACAATTTCAGAACTTAATTTAGAATCTAAAAAATCTTCTGAAAAAATTGCGAATCTTGTTGGTAGGCATTTAGAACCATTTGTTAAAGATATGTTGACTGAAAAAGCAATTGGAACACCATTTGAAAATTCAATTGAATTAATTGGAGGCCAGAAATTTCCTGATATTATTGCGAAAAATTACTACGGGATAGAAGTTAAAACTACATCTCAAAATCACTGGAAAACAACTGGGAATAGCGTTCTAGAGGGAACAAGAGTAGAGAATATTGAGCGAATATTTATGCTATTTGCAAAGTTGGCTAGTCCTATTGAATTTCGTTGCAGACCTTATGAAGAAGTTTTATCCGAAGTTGTAGTTACGCAATCACCACGGTATTTAATTGACATGAATTTGGAAGTTGGTCACACGATTTTTGATAAAATCAATATTCCTTATGACATTTTGAGAAAAAAAGAAAACCCAATTAGGCCGATAGTTGATTACTATAAAAGTAAACTAAATTCAGGAGAAGAACTTTGGTGGATGGACTCTGACGACATTAGCAAACACAGTAATATTGTTATCAGAATATGGAATAATATTTCAACTCTTGAAAAACAAATGTTTAAAAATAGAGCAATGATTTACTTCCCAGAACTTTTTGGAAATAGCAATGATAAATTTGGAAGATTTGCAGTTTGGTTAGTGAATCATGAATCAGTTGTCTGTCCAAACGTTAGAGATATATTTACAGCTAGCGGAAAAGGTAGTGTCATAATAAATAATAAGAAATACCAAAAGTACCTAGAATAATTATAAATTTATTAGATAATATTGAAAAATATTAGACTTAATTATTGATACAAATTCGAGTGAATTATATCAATATTGGGGGATTATAACAGATGAAAAAAAAAGATTTTATACTGGGTAAATATTGTAGAAGTTCAAGCAAAAAAATAGCAGATGCAAAACATTTAAATGTAAAAAATATGCTTACTGAAATAATATATAAATAAAATAAAAATACCATATTTATAAAATTAATTACAAATAAAACCAAATAAATGTTGAAAATGAAAAAAATAGTAAGTCTAATCCTTTTAAGCGGAATCCTGTTTTCCTGCACTAAAACCGAATCCCCAAAATCAGAAGAAACAGAAACCGTCTCTCAAAAAGAAACAATAATCTACAAACCCATAACTACCGATGCAGATTTGATTGCAACTGCTTTATTGGCTGCTCCGAAAGCAAGTCGAGCAGAAAGTAAAGTGATTGGTTACAATATGGCGGGCGAATTCGTGACATTAAAAGAAGGAACAAACGAATTTATTTGTTTAGCAGACAATCCAAATCAAGATGGGTTTAATGCGGCGGCTTATCACAAAGATTTAGAACCATTTATGGCAAGAGGAAGAGAATTAAAAGCTCAAGGAAAAGCACCTGGCGAAATTTTTGAAATTCGTGAACAAGAAGTGAAATCAGGAAAACTACAAATGGGAAAAATGGGTTCTACGCTTCATGTTTATTTTGGTCCAAATACGAATTATGACGAAAATACAGGAGAAGTAGAAGGAGCAAAATATCGTTATGTAGTCTATATTCCATTCGCAACAGCAGAATCAACGGGCTTGCCTGAAGTTCCAATTTCCCCCAATCATCCATGGATTATGAATCCCAGAACACACAGAGCGCATATTATGATTAGCCCAAAAGCAGAATAAAAAATGTCATATCGACCGGAGATTTCATCTAATTCTTAAGTTTGAATTTTAAATTTTAAATTAAAATCATAGTCATATCGACTGGAGATGAGAGATGAAATCATCACTTAGAACCCAATAAGAACGAATCATAGCGGAGATATCTTCGAAAATAAAATCCAAATAAGAATCGAGAGCAAATAAAAGTTCAAATGTAAAAGCGTTTCAAAAAGAAAAATAAATTCTAAAAAGAACGAAATCAAAAATCAAATTGATCGGTTTTAACTCCTTCAACAAATGTACAATCACCGATTATTTCACAGAAATACATTTTTCAGAATAAGCTCAATTTGAATTCTATAAGCGTTTCAAAAAGAACCCATATTTCAAATTAATAGAACACACCCAAAAAACGATTCGAAAAAAAGTCATATTGACCGAAGATGAGCCAAGAAATCAGTAAATGAATAAAAATCAGGTCGAATCGAAGCGGAGATATCTTCAAAATAAAACCGAATAAGATTCGAGAGCAAACAAAATTTCAATAGAAAAAGTGTTTCAAAAAGAACCCAAATTACAAAATTAAAAAACTCCTAAATGCACTCTTTTTTCCCAAATCAACGATACACAAGCGAAGGCGAACCAGAATTAGGCCTCGGAATTCTTCAAGAAATCAGTAAAGGTCGAGTGAAAATTCACTTCCCAATTTCAGATGAAACACGAATATACGCCACCGATAATGCGCCATTACGTCGAGTCATTTTCAAAGTAGGCGATACCATTGTTGATAAGCAAAATCGTCCAATGCAGATAGAACGAGTTGATTTCAGAAACGAATTATATGTTTATATTGGAAAAGGAAGACGACTTTCAGAAGCCGATTTAGGAGATGTTACAGTAAGTTACAATTTGTTTGATAAACTTTTATTCGGAGAAGTTTACACACCAAGTGCGTTTGCTATGCGAAGAGAAACGCTTCAGCATGATTATAATCGCAGAATTTCAGAAGTAAATGGATTTTTAGGCGGTAGAATCGATTTGATTCCGCATCAATTGTACATTGCGCATGAAGTGAGTGCTAGATGTGCGCCAAGAGTTTTACTTTCCGATCAAGTAGGTTTGGGAAAAACAGTCGAAGCCTGTTTAATTCTGCATCGTTTAATACTCAGTGGACGAATTTCGAGAGTTCTAATTTTAGTACCTAAATCTCTTGTGCACCAATGGTTTGTAGAAGTTCTGCGTCGCTTCAATTTGTGGTTTCATATTTTTGATGAAGAACGCTGTGTAGCTTTGGACGAATCTGCGCCAGCTGAAAATCCATTTCTTGATGATCAATTAATCATTTGCAGCACTGAATTTTTGGCCAATTCCGAAAAACGAACACAACAAGCAATTTCAGCGAATTGGGATATGTTGGTTGTTGATGAAGCGCATCATTTGGAATGGTCGCTGGAAAAAGTAAGTCCAGAATATGCCATTGTTGAGTTATTGAGCAAAGTTGCACAAGGTTTATTGTTGTTAACTGCAACGCCAGAACAGTTAGGATTAGAAAGTCATTTTGCACGACTTCGGCTGTTGGATTCAGAACGTTATTCAAATTATGAAGAGTTCAAAAATGAGTCTTATGATCATAAAAACGCTGCAAATATTGTAGATAAACTTGTTTCTGGAAAGAAATTAACAGCAAAAGAGAATCAGTTTTTAACTTCGATTTTTCCGAAAGAACGACTAAAATCTTTAGAGAATGATGATGCAAGAAATTCATTAATCGAAGATTTGTTAGATCAACATGGCCCTGGACGAGTATTATTCAGAAATACACGTTCTGCTATGAGCGGATTTCCAAAACGAAAAGCGTATTTGCATCCAATAAAACTGATTAAAGAACGCACATTTTGGATGGAAAAATTCCAAAGTGAATTCGCACAGGATATGCAATTCGCCAAACTGATTAAAAAGAACGCTCGGTTTGATTTTTTAGATGATCCAAGAGTGAAATGGCTGAAAGATTTCTTAAAAGAAAATTCCACAGAAAAAATTGTCCTGATTTGTAAAAGCAAAGGAAAAGTTTTGGCTTTGGAAGCCGCGCTAACGAAACGAAGTAGTTTAAAAGTGGCTGTTTTTCATGAAGATTTGAGCATTATTCAACGTGATAAAAATGCGGCTTGGTTTTCGGAACCGAATGGTGCGCGGATTCTTTTGTGTTCAGAAATTGGAAGTGAAGGACGAAATTTTCAGTTCGCACATCATCTTATTTTGTTTGAATTACCGCTTCATCCAGAATTATTGGAGCAGCGAATTGGGCGCTTAGATCGAATCGGTCAAACCGAAGATGTTCACATTCATGTTCCTTTTGTAGAAGAAAGTCCTCAAGAAATTTTGGTGAAATGGTATCACGAAGGCTTAAACGCGTTTGAAGAAAATAGCGAAGGCGGAAATAAATTATTTAAAGCGTTTAGTGAGCGATTACTTTCTATTTCACAAATAGAAAATGAATCCAAAATTCGCGAACAAACAAATGAATTGGTGAGCGAAACCTCCGCTTATCAAAAAGAAGTAAAAAAGACTCTGTCTGATGGACGCGATAAATTATTGGAAATGAATTCATTTCGCCCAAAAATCGCCCAAAAATTGATTGCTGAAATTCAAGAAGCAGATCGTGATAAAAGTCTAGAAACATACATGACGAAAGTTTTCGAACATTTTAAGATTGAAATGGAAGACCTTGCGCCAAGGACGTATTTTTTGCACCCAAGGGATGGAAGTGCCGTTGCTTTTCCATCAATTCCGTTTGAAGGAATTTCCGCAACCTTTGATAGAAAACGAGCGCTTAGCCGAGAAGATATCAGTTTTGTGACTTGGGATCATCCGATGGCAACCGGTGCAATTGATATGGTGTTAAGTTCTGGCACAGGTGCTGTGAGTTATGGTGAACTAAAAGGAATTCATTCACCCGGAATTTTAGTAGAGATTCTGTTCGTTTTGGAAACAGCAGGAGAACAAAGTAATTCCATCGATCGTTTTTTACCGAATACACCAATACGAATTGTAGTAGATCATACGGGTAAAAATGTAACAGAGACGTATTCAGTAGAAAAGCTAGAAAAACAATTAATGCCAGCAATAATCGACGATTTATTAGAAAATGAAACATTGATGGAAACTGTTTTGCCAAATATGATTTCAGCGGCAGAAGAATTTGTTGAGAAATTAAAAGCCAAAGAAATTGCAAAAGGCTTAAAACGAATGAATTTAATTTTGGGACATGAAATTGACCGTTTGAAGCAATTACAACAGAAAAACAAGAATATAAGACCAGAAGAAGTCAGAATTGCTGAAAATGAACAGGCAGAATTAGCAGAAAGAATCAAACAAGCAAGAGTAAGAATGGAAGCGATTCAATTAATAAAAAAAGGCAGAATGTAAAGTTAAGGTATTGTCATGCTGGGCTCGACTCGCATCTCCGCCAAGCCCATGAATTAATCTAAAACTCAGAAATCTGCGAAAATAGTCTTCAGAAAGTTCAAAACAGAGTTAGCTTCGAGATTCCGTTTTTCAACGGAATGACCCAAAAAAAGCCAGTCATGCTGGGCTCGACCCGCATCTCCGCCAAGCCCATGAATTAATCTAAAAATCAGAAATCTGCGAAAATAGTTTCCAGAAAGTTCAAAACAGAGTTAGCTTCGAGATTCCGTTTTTCAACGGAATGACCC
>CAZNTR010000109.1:0-1116 GCA_964575925.1 uncultured Chitinophagales bacterium | reverse complement strand
AAAAAAAGCCAGTCATGCTGGGCTCGAACCAGCATCTCCGCCTAACCCACGCATTAATCCAAAAATCAGAAGTAAGCGATAATCATCTCTGCCAAAACCAAGCATTAATTCAAATCCCCTATATTCTAATCAATAAACAAATTACATTTCTAGATAAAAAAATCTGAAATCCAATCCATGAACTCCATTTATATCCTTTTCCTTTTACTCCTAACATTCACATTTGGACAAACAAACCCCTCAGAAAAAAAGTTTCTTTAGTAATTCTCGGAACTATTCAAGATGCCGGTGCGCCTAAAATTGGTTGTGAAAAAGACTGTTGCAAAGATTTATTCGAACATCCCGATATAAGACGACAAGTTGTGTCACTAGGATTAGTCGATTCAGAAAACAAGAAAACCTATTTGTTTGAAGCAACACCCGATTTCCCAAAACAAATGAAAGCTTTGAAAAGAATCAGTCAATCAGAAAAAGAAATAGCCGATGGAATTTTCTTTACACACGCACACATCGGACATTACACCGGATTGATGTATTTAGGCAAATAAGCCATGGATTCTAAAATGGTGCAAGTTTTTGCTATGCCTAAAATGAAAACCTTTCTTGAAACGAACGGTCCTTGGAGTCAATTAGTAAAACGCAAAAATATTCAAATTCAGGAATTAGAATCCGAAAAAGCAGTTTCACTTTCAAAAAATATTCATGTAATCCCATTTATCGTTCCTCATCGTGATGAATATTTAGAAACAGTTGGTTACAAAATTATAGGGCCAAATAAATCAGCCATATTTATTCCTGATATTGATAAATGGGAAAAGTGGGACAAGCAGATTATTGATGAAATCAAAAAAGTCGATTATGCTTTTCTTGATGCAACGTTCTTTAGAGGAAAATAGCTCAATAATCGCGATATGTCACAAATTCCATAACCCTCTTCTAGAAAGCATGAAAAGGTTAAAGGACTTAGCATAATAGTAAAGAAAAAAGTGATTTTTATTCATTTCAATCACACGAATCCAGTTAGTAACGAAAGCACCGAAGCAAGTAAATTGCTTTTGGAAAACGGCAGTCTGTGAATTAACTCAAATTTTCAAACATAAATCGGCTTTTTTTGCG
>CAZNTR010000108.1:0-13326 GCA_964575925.1 uncultured Chitinophagales bacterium | reverse complement strand
TGTTTATCTGGATTTTGATTGTGAATCTATTTTTGGATTTCCAATCCTATTTCATTGTTCCTTATCTGTTTAGTTTTATTTCAGTTATGGATTTATTGTGGAGGCGAAGAATCAAACTCACAAAAAATATGAATGAGCCTAAAAAAGCGTCTTCTGATCCACCACAATGGTTACGATTGGTGATTCTTTTTGTCATTTTTTACCCTATTCAACTCTATTTTTATCCAAATTTGCAGCTTGTTTCAGCTGCAATTGTTGTAATTCCTATGGCTTATGTTTACACCATATTAACCGAAAAAGTGTATTCAAAATTCAAGAATTCTTACATCAGCATGGATGTGATGCGTTATAATTTGATGATTAGCTTTGTGGTTTCCTTTTTAGTGATGGCGATGTATTATGTAATTGTTGATGTGCTACTATGAACTGCATTCAAATTAGAACTGAGTTAAACTAGAGAGTACTTTATTTAAATTTGTTCAAAAAATACCTTTGACTTAATTTATCAATTGTCTCGTTTTCATTTTATTTATTGCATATTTTAAAAATAAGAGTAAATCAAATCGCAATAGTCTTAATAAACTTTTTTTGTTACTTCTGCAATTATTGGTGCTATTTTTAAAAGTAAATTTGAAAAATCTTAATGTCTAAAGAATATCAAATAGAAGAAAATTTAATCGAGAAGCTAAAAGAGCTGAAATACATCTATCGACAAGATATCGTGGATAGAAAATCTCTTGAACAAAATTTTAAAACAAAATTTGAATCATTAAACCGTGTTCGGCTGACAGACAATGAATTTTTAAGACTTCGCGAAGAAATTATAAAACCTGACGTTTTCGCTGCATCTAAATCCATACGAGAGAGACAATACTTCCAACGTGAAGACGGAACGCCACTTCATTTTACATTAGTAAATATCAAAGATTGGTGTAAAAATGATTTCGAGGTTATTAGTCAATTACGCATAAATACTGAAAACAGCCATCAACGTTACGACATCATTCTTTTGATTAACGGTTTGCCTGTGGTGCAAATCGAATTGAAAAAAATGGATATCTCACCACGAAAAGCAATGCAGCAAATCGTGGATTACAAAAACGAACCGGGTAACGGTTACGGAAATTCACTCTTGTGTTTTATGCAGTTGTTTATTGTGAGCAATAGAAGTAACACCTACTATTTTGCAAACAACAAGATTCAGCATTTTCAATTTAATGCAGACGAACAGTTTTTGCCGATTTATCAATTAGCAGACGAGAGCAATAAGAAAATAACGCACCTTGATTCATTCACTGAAAAGTTTCTTGGCAAGTGTACACTTGGTGAAATGATAAGCAAGTATATGGTTTTGGTGGAAAGCGAACAGAAATTGCTCGTTATGCGACCTTATCAAATTTATGCAGTAAAGGCAATTGAAGAATGTGTTAAACAAAACAGAGGTAACGGCTACATTTGGCATACCACAGGTAGCGGTAAAACCTTAACATCTTTCAAAGCTTCTACCCTTTTAAAGGACAATCACGAAATTGAAAAATGTTTGTTTGTTGTTGACCGTAAAGACCTTGACCGACAAACCCGTGAGGAGTTCAATAAATTTCAGGAAGGAAGCGTAGAAGAAAACACAAATACTGAAACTTTAGTAAAGCGTTTACTTTCTACAGATTATGCCGACAAAGTAATTGTTACCACCATTCAAAAATTAGGCTTGGCATTGGATGAAAACAGCATCAGGAATAAAAAGAAAGCTAATAAAGGAGTTCAAACATATAAGGAACGACTAAAACCATTAAAAGATAAACGTGTCGTTTTCATTTTTGACGAGTGCCACCGTTCTCAATTTGGAGAAAATCACAAAGCGATTAAAGAGTTTTTTCCAAATGCTCAATTATTTGGTTTTACAGGCACACCTATTTTTGACGAAAATGCCACGTACAGCATAAGAGAAGGTGAATACGCTTCTTATAAAATTACAGAAGACATTTTTCAAAAAAGATTACACGCATACACCATCACTCACGCAATTGAAGATAGAAACGTGTTGCGTTTTCATATTGATTATTTCAAGGGCAACAAAAATCAAAAACCTGGAGAGGTTATTTCAAGACAAGCAGTTGTAGAAGCAATTTTAACCAAACATAATGCTGCTACCCATTCAAGAAAATTCAATGCTGTTTTGGCTACGGCATCTATCAATAATGCTATTGAATATTATCAGTTATTCAAAGAAATTCAAAAGAAGAAACAAACCGAGAATCCTGAATATGTTCCTTTAAATATTGCGTGTGTGTTTTCGCCACCTTCTCAACTCATTGCTAAACAAGGTGACCAGCAAAGTCAAAAAAATGCGGCTGACATCAAACAATTGCAAGAAGATTTAACGCAAGAACGTGAGGATAACAAACAAAATCCAGAAGAGAAGAAAAAAGCATTAACGGAAATAATAGAAAATTACAATAAGCAATTTAACACCAATCACATCATCAATGAATTTGATTTGTACTATCAAGATGTACAAAGAAGAATCAAAGACCAACAATACAGTAACAAAGATTATTCACACGAGAATAAAATTGATATTACCATAGTAGTAGATATGTTGCTCACTGGTTTCGATAGCAAATACTTGAATACCTTGTATGTGGACAAGAACTTGAAATACCACGGATTGATTCAGGCATTTTCAAGAACAAATCGTGTATTGAATGACACCAAACCTTATGGCAATATTTTAGATTTCCGTTCGCAACAGGATTCCGTAAATCAAGCTATTGCATTGTTCTCAGGAGAGGACAAAGGAAAAGCAAGAGAAATTTGGTTGGTTGACCCTGCACCTGTAATGATTGACAAGTACAAAGAAGCGGTTGAGAAATTGGGTGTATTTATGCAGGAGCATAATTTAGTGAACGAACCACAGGAAGTTTACAATTTAAAAGGTGATGCGGCAAGAATTGCGTTTGTGAAAAATTTCAAGGAAGTACAAAGGCTAAAAACACAGCTTGACCAATACACGGATATAGACGAAAAACAAAAAGCAAAAATTGAAGCCATTTTACCCGAAGAATCTTTGCAAGAGTTCCGCAGTTCGTATATAGAAACTGCAAAGCAATTACGAGAAATCCAGCAAAAAGAAGGCGAAAATGCACCGCCTGAAATACAGCAATTGGATTTTGAATTTATATTGTTTGCCTCTGCCGTGATTGACTACGATTACATAATGAGTTTAATTGCCGACAGCACGCAAAAAAAACCTGCTAAGCAAAAAATGACTAAATCACAAGTGATTAGCTTGTTGAAATCTAATTCCAATTTAATGGATGAAGAAGAAGATTTAACTGAATACATCAATGGTTTAGATTGGGAGAGCGGACAAGATGTTGAAACGCTACGCAAGGGCTATGATAAATTTAAGGATGACAAGTACAACAAGGAAATAGCAACTATTGCAAACAAACACGGTTTACAAACGGTTGACCTGAAAAAGTTCATAGAAAAGATAACAAGCCGAATGATTTTTGACGGAGAAAAATTAACCGACCTTTTAGCTCCATTGGATTTAAGTTGGAAAGAACGCAGAGTAAAAGAATTGGCTTTGATGGAAGACTTAGTGCCACAATTAAAAAAACTTGCCCAAGGGCGTGAAATTTCAGGATTAGCAGCTTATGAGTAAAGGACTAACTATATCACAAAAGGAAATTGAAAATCGAATTTTCGTTTTTCGAGACTCCCAAGTAATGCTTGATCGTGATTTAGCTGAAATGTATCAAGTGGAGACTAAGGTTTTAAATAAAGCAGTCAAGCGGAACATAGATAGGTTTCCGAAGCAGTTTCGATTTCAATTTACTGACAATGAAAAAATGGAACTGGTCACAAATTGTGACCAGTTCAGGTTTTTGAACTCGCTTTATGTGAATTCAAGTTCAAAAATGAGTTGTAAAGGAATGCTTGACAACTGAATTAAGGAGGTTAAATATGAATAACGAAATTATACTATATCAAACAGGCGAACTTACCGAACGAATTGAAGTGCGGTTGGAAAATGAAACAGTTTGGTTAAGTCAAGACCAAATGTCGAACCTTTTTCAAAGAGACCAGTCTGTTATATCACGCCACATTCGTAATGTTTTTAAGGAAGGGGAATTGGATGAAAAAAGCAATATGCAAAAAATGCATATTGCAAATTCCGATAAACCTATAGTTTATTACAACCTTGATGTCATCATTTCTGTTGGCTATCGGGTTAAGTCGAAACAAGGTACGCAGTTCAGAATTTGGGCTACCAATGTATTGAGGGATTATTTATTAAAAGGATATGCACTTAACCAACGAATGAACCGTGTTGAAAACACAGTAGAACAACTTGCGAGTAAAGTAAATGAGATTTCTTTTCAAATAAAATCGTCAGAAATCCCTAACCAAGGCGTATTTTTTGACGGTCAAGTATTTGATGCTTACGAATTGGCTTCTAAAATCATTCGCTCTGCCAAGAAAAACATTGTATTGATTGATAATTACATTGACGAAAGCACCTTAACGCATTTATCCAAGAAAACAAAAACGGTAAAGGTGCTACTATTGACCAAAACCATTTCTAAGCAATTGACCTTAGACGTAAAAAAAGCCAACGAACAATACCCCAATTTTGAGCTAAAACCCTTTACCAAAAGCCACGACCGTTTTCTGATTATTGACAACACGGAAGTATATCATTTAGGGGCTTCCTTGAAAGATTTGGGCAAAAAGTGGTTTGCCTTCTCAAAATTGGAGAAAAACTCAATAGCTAACATCTTAAAAGAAATTAGCTTATGAGTAAGAAGAAAAAATCTGCCCTGAGCAAAGCCGATGGGCTAATACCAGAATTGCGTTTTCCTGAATTTAAAAATGAGGGCGAATGGGAAGAAAAAGAATTAGATTATTCTTTAGATTATCTACAACCTACTCCTTATTTAGTAGAGAGTACAGATTATAATGACAAATATAAAACTCCAGTTTTGACAGCTGGGAAAAGTTTTATATTAGGTTATACGAATGAAGATAAAGGAATCTTTAAAAATAATTTACCTGTAATTATTTTTGATGACTTTACTACGGCTACTCAGTTTGTTGATTTTCCTTTCAAAGGGAAGTCATCAGCAATGAAAATTTTAAAAGCAAAAAAGGATGCAGATATAAAATTTTTATTTGAATCAATGCAGTTGATTAAATATGAAGTGGGAGTTCATCAAAGACATTGGATTTCTATTTTTTCAAAATTAAAAATACCCGCTCCAAAACTCAACGAACAACAAAAAATAGCATCCTGCCTTTCATCCTTAGATGAAGTGATTGCAAACCACAGCCAGAAGTTGGAATTACTCAAAGACCACAAAAAAGGATTGATGCAGAATTTGTTTCCAACAAATTCAATTACGAATGATCAATTACGAATTACGGAAGACAACGACCAATTCGTAATTCGTAATTCCCAGACTCGTAATTTACCTAAGGTTCGATTTAAGGAGTTTGAGAAAAATGGGGAGTGGGTGGAGAAGAAGTTGGGAGACAAAGATGTTGCCTTTATTGTAAATGAAAAAACTTCAATCAGCAAGCTAAATATTGAAACATATATAAGTACTGAAAATATGTTGCCTGATTTTACAGGAGTTTCAGCTGCTTCAAAACTTCCACCAACTGGAAGTTTTACGAAGTTCAAAATTGGGGATATTCTTATCTCAAACATTCGCCCATATTTAAAAAAAGTATGGAAGTCTGATAAAATTGGAGGTGCCTCAAATGATGTGATTGTATTTCGGTCTAGCTCAGGTGTGCTTAGTGAATTTTTAGAGTTCCTTATAAAAAATGAAACATTTATAAATTATGTGATGGAAAGTGCAAAAGGAGTAAAAATGCCTCGTGGAGATAAAGATTCAATGTTGAATTATCCTGTCTTTATTCCTACTAAAGAAGAGCAAATAAAAATCGGTTCTTGTCTTTCCTCCTTAGATGAAATCATCACAGCACAAACAGAGAAAATTGAACAATTGAAGCATCACAAAAAAGGATTGATGCAGGGATTGTTTCCTAAAATGATTGATATATGAGTAAGCAATTAAACATAAATCAAAACGAGTATAGCGAAATACTGCAACAGGCTGTTGCAGAAATCCACACTGCCCGAAATGTCGTTGCCAAACAATTGGCAAGTGCCGCTAATTCGGTGTATTGGAGTTTGGGAAAATTACTTTTTGAAAAACAGTTGGAAGAAGGCTACGGCAGTGGCGTGGTAAAACAGCTTTCTGTGGATTTAAAAAATGAGTTCCCCGATATGGGGCTTTCACCTCGTAATTTATGGAATATGAAACGCTACTATGAGCGTTATTATCAATCAGATAAAAAACTGCTACAGAGTGTAGCAGTTTTGCCGTGGAGTCATAATTTACTGTTGTTGGATAAGATAAAATCGTTTGCTGAGGTTGAATTTTACGCAAATGAAGTCCTTACAAAAGGCTGGACAAGAGATTTGTTGCTCAACGCCATAAAAATGGATAGCTACGCCCAATCGCAAAAGCAAATTGCAAGCAACAATTTCAACCTAACGCTTCCTGCCACTGGTGCCGACTACGCCAATGAAGTATTTAAAAGTTCGTATAACTTAGGCTTTCTAGGCATTACCGAACCCGTAAAGGAATTGGAACTTGAAAAGCGGCTCATTGCCAAAATCAGAAACTTTATTTTAGAGTTGGGCAAAGGTTTTACATTCATCGGCAACCAACATCGCTTGGAATACAATGGAAAAGAGTATTTTGTGGATATGCTTTTCTTTCATCGAAGTTTACGCTGTTTGGTAGCTATCGAACTAAAAATAGGAAGTTTTAAAGCCGAATATGTGGGCAAAATGAATTTGTATCTTTCTTTGCTCGACAAGTTGGAAAAGGACGAAAACGAAAACCAATCTATTGGCATTATCCTCTGTGCCGACAGAGACCACCTTGATGTGGAAATAGCCCTACAAGACGTAAACAAACCCATAGGTGTAGCCGAATATCAACTGTTGCTGCCCAAAGATGAATTGCAAACCTTGTTGGTAAACGAAATAAAAGCCAGTGAAGAAAATAATGATAATGAAGAATGAGTGTGGCTAAGAAACTATACAAATACAAAACATTGAAAAATGTGGCGGTGAGATTAAGAGATGATTTGAACAATCATCACTTTGTTTTGCTGTATGCCTATAACGGAACAGGGAAAACAAGGCTTTCAATGGAATTCAAAGACATTAGCAAAAAACGAAAAAAAAATCCTGTAACTGACACACTTTATTATAACGCCTATACAGAAGACCTATTCCATTGGAACAACGACCTTGAAAACGATACACAAAGGCACTTAATCATCAATAGAAATTCACGATTTTTTGAAGGATTCAGGGAATTAGCTTTGGAGGGAAAGATTTTTAATTTTCTTGAACGGTACGCAGATTTTGATTTTAGAATTGACTATGACGATTGGACAATTACTTTCAATAAGGGTGAGGAAAACAATCATATCAAAGTTTCGAGAGGAGAAGAAAATATATTTATTTGGTGCATTTTCTTGGCAATAGCCGAACTTGCCATTGATGATGATGGTAATGGTCCATATAACTGGGTAAAATACATTTACATAGACGACCCAATTTCATCACTTGACGACAATAATGCCATTGGAGTAGCAAGTGATTTAGCCAAACTTTTGAAAAAAGGGAAGGACAAAGTAAAAGTGGTTATTTCTTCGCATCATTCATTGTTCTACAATGTAATGTATAATGAGCTAAAGAAGATTGAGCACAAAAGCCATTTCCTACATAAAAACGGTGCGGACGGTTACGTTTTGAGGGCTACAGATGAAACACCATTTTTTCACCACGTTGCTATATTAACCGAATTAAAAAAGGTTTCAGATAATGGCACAGTAAATACCTATCATTTTAATATGTTGCGAGCTATTTTAGAAAAAACATCAACATTTTTTGGCTATGACGACTTTTCAAGTTGCATCACAGGAATTGAAGATGAATTGCTTTTTTCACGAGCTTTAAATTTATTAAGTCACGGTAAGTATTCCATCTATCAACCTGTAGTAATGAACGAAGACAACAAAGAATTATTCAACAGAATATTAACTGCATTTTTGGAAAAATACGAATTCCAATTACCTGAAATATTCGCTTAAAAAAGACAAGTCAATGACACAAAAAGAACAAAATAAAAAGTTAGGCGATACTCTTTGGGACATTGCCAATGATTTGAGAGGCGTAATGAATGCAGATGATTTCCGTGATTATATGCTTTCATTTCTTTTCCTTCGTTATTTGTCCTTCAATTACGAAGAAGCCGCAAAAAAGGAACTGGGCAAAGATTACCCACCAAGTCCGTCAAAAGATTTAAGAGCGGATTTTTTAGTGCCACCACCATTGGAACTTTGGTACCAAAAAAATAAAGCGGACATTGATGAGTTTGAGGAACAAATGCGTAAAAAAGTGCATTATGTAATCAAGCCAAAATTTTTGTGGAGCAACATCACCGAATTAGCGCGAACACAGAAGGGTGAATTATTAGAAACACTCCAAAAAGGATTTCGATATATAGAAGACGATTCCTTTGAAAGTTCGTTTAAAGGTTTGTTTTCAGAAATCAATCTCAATTCTGAAAAATTGGGTAAAACACCCAAAGAAAGAAATGACAAGCTTTGTAAAATAATCACCAAAATAGCCGAAGGAATCGCAGATTTTTCTACCGATACTGACACGCTTGGAGATGCATATGAATATTTAATTGGAAAGTTTGCGGCTGGTTCAGGTAAAAAGGCGGGAGAATTTTACACGCCTCAACAAATATCAACCATTCTTTCCCGAATTGTTCTATTAGATTCCCACGACCCAACAACAGGGTATAAGTCTAAATTGAATAAGGTTTTAGACTTCACTTGTGGTTCGGGTTCTTTGCTTTTAAATGTAAGAACGCAACTAAAGAATGCTAAAGGAAACATTGGGAAAATTTTCGGACAAGAGAAGAATATTACGACTTACAACCTTGCCCGAATGAATATGCTTTTGCACGGTATGAAAGACACCGAGTTTGAGATATTCCACGGTGATACCTTGCTCAATCAATGGGATTTACTCAATGAAATGAATCCAAGTAAGAAAATTGAGTTTGACGCCATTGTAGCGAATCCGCCTTTTAGTTTACGTTGGGAACCGAACGACACTTTAGCAGAAGATTTTCGCTTCAAAGGCTATGGTTTAGCCCCAAAATCAGCAGCAGACTTTGCTTTTCTGTTACACGGTTTTCACTTTTTATCTAAAGAAGGAACAATGGCTATTATTTTGCCTCACGGTGTTTTATTCCGTGGCGGTGCAGAAGAACGAATTCGCACCAAATTGTTGAAAGACAATCACATAGACACCGTAATTGGTTTGCCTTCTAATTTGTTTTATTCAACAGGAATTCCCGTTTGTATTTTAGTTTTGAAAAAATGCAAAAAACAAGATGATGTGTTGTTTATTAATGCAAGTGAACAATTTGAAAAAGGGAAACGACAAAATTCACTTTCTGAAAAGCATTTAGATAATATTGTTGAAACCTACAAATACCGAAATGAAAGAGAGCGTTATTCACGCAGGGTTTCAATGGAAGAAATCAAAAAGAACGACTTCAATTTGAACATTTCAAGATACGTGAGTACCTCAGAAGACGAAATTCAAATTGACTTGAAAGAAGTAAATAAAAAATTGACTTCAATTAATGAAAGCATAAAAACGAATACTGCTAAGCACAATGAGTTTCTTAAAGAATTAAACCTTCCACTTATCTAAAAAATTCAAATATTTAAGACAAACCGAAAAGAGTAAGATTTCAAGATATAAACAAGGTAATTCTGTAAACTGTAACTCAATTTTGCAAAAAGAACTTTTACGAGAATACATTAGAATAGACTTGTATTGATATGATAACAAAGAGATTTTCCATCAATAATTTCCCAAAAGAACAGGTTCAACAATTACTTAGCAAATTATATCCCATTCCACAATTTCGCCCGAAAGTTGAATGCGAATCGTATCACGAAGTTTTTTTCAAAACGTGGATTTGTGTTTTTGATGAAGATAATTGTCTTGGAAAAATCGCTCTTTTTCAAAATCCACAAATTGAAGAATTAGATTCAAAAACGCTGCTTGCAGGCTATTTCGATTCCATAAACTCTCTAGATGTAATGATTTTTCTTACTTTGGAAATGGCGAAATTTTGCACTGAAAATGGGTTTTCAAAAATTATTGGGCCTTTGAATGCTACAACTTGGGATTCATATCGTTTGCTTAAACATCCACAAGCAATCCCGTTTTTTTTAGATGTACTCCATCCTGCTTATTATCATGCATTGTGGGAAAATTGTGGCTGGCAAATTTCAGATTCCTATCATTCAACAGAAGCGGAAGTCGCCGTTATTTCTAGTGAAATTGATTCTGAACTTAGCTTTCATAACAAAGAAATCGAAATCAAACAGTTCGATTTAGCTCATTTTGAAGAGGAAATCCGTTCGATTTATGATTTATGCTTAATTAGCTTCAAAAACAATCGCTACTATTCTCCGATTGGATTTCAGGACTTTTTAGAAAAATATCAAAAAGCAAAAGCCTTTATTATTCCTGAATTTGTTCTAGTAGCAAAACATAAGAATCAAACGGTTGGTTTTATTTTTTGTATTCCTGATCTCCTAAATCCGCAAAGAAATCGCTTAATCATTAAAACGCTCGCCATTTTGCCCAATGCTGAATACAGAGGTTTAGGCAGTTTTTTAACGCGCATGATTTATCTAAAAGCCACAGGAAAATTCGACACCATGATTCATGCCTTAATGTACGATTCCAATACTTCGGCGCATATTCTGGCGAAACATCATACTACAATTCAGCAATATTCCTTATTCCAATGGAAAATAGGAGTATGAATCAGGTAGATAATATTGTTCAAATTTTAGAACAACGGGCTAAGCTTCATCCTGAAAGACCTGCGATTTGTTCAAAAACAGAAACCATTTCGTATGCGGATTTCTATGCTAATGTTAGAACAACTGCTCATTTTATTCAGGAAAAAGGTTTAAAACCGGGCGATAGAATTCTGGTTTATATTCCCATGTCTATTCGCTTGTATGAGATTTTATTGGCCATTTTTAGTAATGGAATGACCGCCGTTTTCGCTGATGCATGGACGACAAAAAATCGACTTTCAGACATCACAAACTTTTTGGAGCCCAAAGCTTTTTGGGGAATTCCAAAAGCACATATTTTCCGCATTCTTCATAAATCTATTCGAAAAATTCCTCATCATTGGTTTCCGAGTTTTGGTAATTCAAGTACCACTTTTTCTGATGAAATTATCCATCCGAATGCAAATGAACCGGCATTAATCACCTTAACAAGTGGAAGCACAGGATTTCCGAAAGCAGCAAACAGAACACATGCTTTTTTGTTAGCGCAACACGCGGTTTTAAGCGAAACACTTCAATTGGAAGAAGCGTCATTCGATATGCCAACACTTCCCATTTTTGTGTTGAATAATTTAGCAACGGGAGTAACAACCGTTCTGCCTGATATGGATTTCATAAAAGCAGAAAATGTAGATCCCGCAAAAATTATAGCTCAATGGAAAACCTACAAAGTCGATTCCGTTACAGGATCGCCCGTCTTTTTCGATAAAATGGCAGATTTCGTGATTGAATCGAAGCTTTCAGACTATTTGCCGCAAAAGATTTTTCTTGGCGGAGCGCCTGTTTATCCCTATTTAGCCAAAAAACTGCGATTGGCATTTCCAAAAACGGAAATTCAAATTGTGTACGGTTCAACGGAATCGGAGCCTATTAGTGAAGTTTCGATAGATGAGTTTTTAGAGTATGTGAATCAACATCAAACAAAAGGATTGTTTACAGGGAAGCCGGTAAAGCAAATCGAGACGCTAATTTTGCCCATCACTTCTGGTGAAATAGAATATGAAACAGATGAAGAACTACGGAATTCTGTTCTGCAAAAAGGAGAGATTGGCGAAATCGTAGTAAAAGGTCCACACGTTTTGCCATCGTATGTGAATCAACCCAAAGAAGAAAAGCTGAATAAAATAAAAACGGCGACATCCGTTTGGCACCGAACAGGAGATGCAGGCTTTTTTGATGAAGAAGGAAGGCTATTTTTAACAGGAAGAGCAACAAGCGCCATAGAGTGGAAAGGCAAACTCCTCTTTTCATTTCCGGTAGAAATGATTTTGTCCGAACTATCAGAAATAAAACACGCCGCTTTACTCAAAAAAAATAACGAGCTGAATTTAGTGATAAGTTTTAAAGACACATCCACAAAAAAACTAAGTGAATCCATAAGAAAAAAAGTAGAAGAATTAGTGCTTAACTATCTTTCCGAAATCCCCAAAATACGACTCCTACAATCATTTCCACTAGACCCAAGACATAATTCAAAGATCGATTATGTGGCCTTGAGTAAAATGATAAAATAAATTTAGAGAAATTAAGCCTCAAAAAAGCAAAGTCATCTCGACCGAAGATGAGCCCAAAAATTAAAAACGAAGAACATTACTAGAACGAATCAAGCGGAGAGATCTTCGAAAAAAAAGGTCAAAAGAAACGAAGTTAACTCTTATTCTAAAATTAACACGAGTTGTTTGTTTTTTGAATAGCAGAATAAAAGAAAAAATAACTCACTCTGAAATCACCATCTCAAATTAAAAACCCTAACAATAACATACATTTTAAGTAAGTTTCTTTCCACAATCGAATCTTCACAAACGCCATTTAACAAAATCCTATCAATCAAATCCATGGAATTCCTAAAATCTCTTCTCGAATTTGAAATCATAAGCGTTGGACAGTATAAATTGGACACTGTTACATTGCTTTTAGTTGTACTAATCTTTGTAATAACCAAGCTTTTGTTGTGGCTGATTAAGAAATCGGTGTTAAATCAAAAACGATATATGCATTTAGATGAGGGAACAATCTATTCCATCTTTCAAATCGTAAAATACATTGTTTGGATAGTTGCTGTAGCTTTTATGCTCGAAATGATTGGAGTTAAAGTTACGCTCATTATTGCTGGTTCTGCAGCTTTATTGGTCGGAGTCGGTTTGGGGTTACAACAGACCTTTAATGATGTCATATCAGGAATCATTCTACTTTCGGAACGAACCATCAAAATAGACGATGTTCTCGAAATTGATGGGGATATCGTTATGATTCAAGAGATTGGTTTACGAACATCAAAAGGATTAAACAGAGATGATATTTCAATTATTATCCCAAATTCTT
>CAZNTR010000107.1:0-13419 GCA_964575925.1 uncultured Chitinophagales bacterium | reverse complement strand
GTTTACGAAAATGGACAAAATCACTGGGATCGCAAGGGAACTCAAATTCAAAGTGCGCTCTTGTAAATGGCAAATGGAAATCATCAATTTTTCGCAAAAGTTTTTCACCAGTTTTTCGCAAGGGTAAATCACCAGTTTTACAGTCAGCTCCGTGCTTTTTTCTCGTTGCGCAGCGGAGCGGAGCAACGAGAAAAAAGCACGGAGCTGACTTCATTACGTTCCATTCTCGTTTTCCGTTTTCTTGAAGATCGTTTCTCTGTTTTCCATTCGATAACTGTCGCCTTTAAGTTTAACTACTTCACACCGATACAACAATCTGTCCAATAATGCGGTGGATAAGACCGGATCTTCTAAGGTTTCTGCCCATTGTTTGGGCGATTTATTGGTGGTGATTATGACAGAACTTTTTTCATGTAAATGATCAATTAGATTGAAGAAGGCTAAGGCTTCATGCTTTTTCATCGGAAACATCATGATGTCATCAATGGCTAGTAAATGAGTACGTAGTAATCGGTTGTATTTACCCAAAGCCGTTGAGGTCATTTCTTTGAGTCGGATTAGATTGAGTAATTCTTCCATACTCACGAAATAGGCTTTATATCCTTGTTTTAGCGCCTCATAAACGAGTCCTGAGGCCATAAAGGTTTTACCCGTTCCCGATGGACCCATAAAAATCACGTTAAAGTTTTGTTCTAGCCAAACCAATTCACGTAATTGTTTTAATTCCGATTTAGACATGCCATTACTCAGGTTAAAATTGTAGTAATCCAGGTCGTGATTCTTGGGCAAGCCAGCCATGGAGAATCGGCGCTGATAATCGGTTTCTCGACGTTTTTCTACCTCTTTAGACAACAAATTAAGGATGAATTCAAGATAAGATGGTTTATCTAATTGAGCCTGATGAATCAAGGATTCCGCATGATTCTTCAAGTTCGTTAACTGAAGGGCATCAGCATACTGACGCAGGGTTGTTGTAGCTCGTTCCATTAATTGAACAGGGTTTCGTAGGTGTTAATATCACTAGTTTGTATGGACGTATCGGCTCGAAGCAGGGTTTCGGTGAGCATCGGTGGCGGTATCGGTGGCGGTGATGCCTCATCTAGGTTCTTGCTGAGCTGAGAAGTAAGGTGTTGGTTTTGCTTGAGCATGTCGATGAGGTTTTTGCCGTTGAAGACCTTGTTCTCTATGCAAAAGAGCAGACATTGATCACGTAGTTGCTCTGAGCAAGGAGGATATTTTTTGGCTAAGTACTCCAGATTATCACGGTAATAGCGACTCTTGTTTTTTTGAAGTAACTGCATCCAGGTCTGTGCCAGTTCTCCCGAGCCCAAGAGTTCACTCACCTGCTCACTAAGACGCTGAAGGGTTTGGGAATCGGGGCGGTCATGTTCTGAGTTTCTGATCGTCTTTCCTTTGTCTAGACTGAGCGTATGGGTGCAAATAAAGTCGTTTTCCAACGAATACACACTCATCTGCTCACAGGTAATGGACAACAGAATCCGGCTGTCACGACCGGCATAGACTCCCAAAGGAAGGCTGTAAAAATTACCTCGATACAAAACGGTATGGTCTTTTCTTACCTTGTAGGAGCTTAACGCTACTTCGTGCTGTTTTTGCTTTATAGGCAGCAAATACGGCTTTTCCACCTCCCATTCCTGTTTGGGGATGAGTTGGGTTCCCGCATGTTTTTTGGCATTAGCGGTGCGTTCCAGCCACTGCAGAGCCTGTTGATTCAAGTTCTCAATGCCGCTATAGTCACGACCTCGTAAAAAGTTCTGCTTCACATATTTTACCACACTCTCTATCTTTCCCTTGCTTTGCGGGTCGGCTTTCCTACAAAAAACGGCTGTAAAATCCTGGGTTTTACAAAATGCCGTAAACTCAGCCGTGAGCAGGTAATCTCCCAAATTCTCGTTGTGCATAAATATACTGTCTTGGTCGTACACAATCTTCTTGGGTAATCCAGTAAAATAATCAAAGGCCAAATAATGAGCTGTAACCGCCTGTTTTGAGGTGAATGGCTGGTCAATCAAATAAATAAACTTGTAACGAGAACGGGATAAACTCATGGCAAAAAAATAGATTTTCACTCGTTTTCCCTGCCCCGTTTGCATCCAAGTTTGACCAAAATCAACCTGAGCTTCCGCCCCATAATCGGTTTCAGGTAGTTTCTGGAAAAGACGTGTACTTTCTTTGCTGGGCTTGGCGATAGCATAGTCGTTGCGCAGTACCTGTACAAAATTGAACACGGTTTTACTGTGAATCACAGGCAATTCATCAAAGTGTTCCTTAAGCCTGTCTTCAACCTGTGCCGCCGATAAATAAGGAACCCTCTCCAACAGCTCTTTTACAAATTGGCGATACTGACTCAATTTTTTGGGCAGGTTCGATTTGTTTGTAATCCAACTATGAAAACTAGCCTCATCCATCTGTTGATACTTGCGGATAGTTGCTCGATCTAGACTCGTTTCTCGTTGAATTTGACTCTTATTTAATCCTTGTTCGGTAAGTTCTTTCACTTTATACCACATCGTAAATTTGCTTTTTCGTTCGTAATTCATCAATTAGTAGATTAATCTTGAAGGGGGTTACACCCTAAGATTATCCTATTTTTTGGTGATTCACTTTTGCGAAAAATTGGCGATTTTCATTTGCGAAAAATTGACGATTGTAAGTTACCACTTACACCGTTTTTGTTAGCAAGTCAATTTGCTGTTGTTGTTTATCAATAAAAGATATTTCGGCAGCAAATCTCGTTACTTTATCTCCGTGATTCCCCGTTTCAAAGGTTTTTTTAAAATTATGATGTGAAATTCTAAAAATTGTTGAGTCTTCAAAAAGCCTTACTTCAATCGGTTCGGTGTTGCTTTTTGCAACGTAAAGGACATATAATCACTTAAAAAATCATTTTCAAAAACTATATCAATACAAACAAAATTATTCTTATTCCAGATTAAGTTACCTCCGCTTCCTTTTACAATAAAGTTTAAGTAGTTCTCTGTCGTATTGGCTTCTTTTATTACAGTTTCTTTCGGAAAGTTCTCAATTACGCCTAATTTTTCGAAATTTTCCCATGTTTGCAATTCAAGACAAACTAAAGGGTCGAAAAGTGTTTTTAATTGTTGAGCAATCATTTTAATCTGAATCTATCGTTAGGAAAAAAATGGGTAACTAACTTCTATAATATCAATAAGTAAATATCAAGATTCTTAGTAAGACTTCACAAAAAGTTAGAAAGATAAACCCTTCTGACTTTTTTGAGAAGAAATCTTGAAAGTTGTTTTTGAAAAAAGCTTAAATGCTTCTAATTTCTGTAAACGAAGTAAATAACAAAATGCTTCACTTTAATGAAACATCTTGTTTTGCCATTTCAGTAACTTAAAAATTTGAAAATTATAAATACTTATTTTTGAAGTTCTCTAAAGTACCTTGATTTATTGCTGCCCGTAATTCAGTATTATAGATTTGAACTCGATCATTACAGATAATTGATGACCATACAAAGAGAATTAAGCTCGGTACTGCAAATGTGACAAAGTTTATCAGCATTGCAATCAGATTAACCCACACTATCCATCTTCCTTCACTACTTTTTGCGTAGTATATCCCAGCTCCAGCCCAAAGAGCATTCAATAATATTGCAATTCCCAAAGATTTTTTTAGTTCCATGTATTGAATTGAATTTGATGTGTCATTCAACATCGACGCATTTTGCTGATTCTGATTAGTTGTTTGAAAATTTGATTGATTGAATGGGCTTGCTGGTCTTAAATCAGTCTTGCAGAATCGACATATAATAGCTTCTTCTTGAATTTCTTCTGCACAAAATGGACATTTTTTCATAACTGTATTTTATAAGTTCTTATTATTTTGTTAGCGGATATTACTTGGTTGTATCCTTATTTTTTGAATAATATCTAAGTAGGTTCCAAACAAAATGGTTTTTTTACTATGATAAGTTCTTTTTTTTTCGCATAATAACTAAGTGTTTCTTAATTATCAAACTTATTTTGGTTTTAATAACAATTTATACTATCATTTTATTTGTAATTATATATTAGACTTTATATAATCTTTTCGATTTTATGATGTTAATCAATTAAACTGAATTATTTAATTAACATCATTTTGTGTTGATAGATTCGCCCATCAAAATATATTCTTGCAAAGTAGATACCACTTGCTTGTTCAGACATGGAAATTGCATACTTAGTAAGACCTGATTGAACTAAAAATGATTGCGAACTTACAACTTTACCTAAAATATCGAAGACTTCTAGTTTCACTTCTCCCGACTTTCCAGATTCAATTTTCAGATTTGTACTTGGGTTAAATGGATTAGGATAATTTCCTAGAATTGAAAATTCTTTAGGTTTTAATTCTGCTAAAGATTCGTTTGAAACAGTTTCTGGATTTGTAATTGGAAATAAATCATACGTTTTTGCTGCTTCAAATTGCGCTTTCATCTCTTCTAATGAGTTTCCATAGACCCAAATAAAACCAAATGAAGCTTTAGATTGAGCAGGAATATCAAACCTATCACTATATATTATAACTGAAACATCTGTTCCTTTTACAAGTTCTGTTTTCTTTAAGCCAGCATTCATGGCTTTTAATTTTTCAGCCTTAGTAAAACCATTCAGAGAATTGGGACTTGAACTACTATAATACAAACCAAAATCAAGGTCGGTTTCTTCTCCTTCAAAAGCATTATCGATTGCAAGAGCACCTCCTATTCTATTTAATAGTGCAATTCCTGCATATTGTTCAGTTTCAGGATTAAAAGCATAGATTAAATTATCATTTTCAATAAAACCTACTTTATTGATTGTATAATCATCTATATCCCAATCTGCAAACATTCCTACAAAAATTGAATCTACAGTATTTGGAGTTGGATTAGAAAGTAGATAATTAATCCATAAAACTTGATTTACATCAGGTTCATTTATTGTAAATGATTTTGTTTGAATTTGAAGTGCGGGCACATTAGAATGCAAAATTTCTGCATTTCCTAATCCAATTTTTCTATTCTCTTTCTCACTTATTTCATAAAAATTGATTGGTACAATATCTTTATCAGTACTATTTGTATTTATTGCTCTATCAGCGACAAATTGACCTTGGCGAATCATCAGCGATGAAGAGTATAATATATTTTGTGGGTCATCAAGTAAATCATTGGTTTCTTTGGGAATAAAACCAATTCCACCATTACTATTTATTGGATCAACAAACCCTACAGTTCCATCAGAAGCCATTGAAACATGAATTTCAGAATTATTATGCTCTTCATAAATGAGCTCATCATAAGACACATAGTGATAATCAATGTAGCCTTGTGAAAATTGTTGAAACTTCATTTTGAAAACAGGTACCGTTAACGGACTAAAATCTTCTGTTAAGGAAATTCCTATTTCGTATTCAATAGTCTCATTTAAACCTAAATTCGGGATTTTTTTAACGGTATTAGTCAGTGCAATTCCGCTCGTAAGTGTAGTAACAGTAAAGTCTGTTTCTAAGTCATTCGTAGCTACCTGTTCAAGTGTGATTTTAATTACACCCGATTGATTTGGGCGCAGTTTACCACCTTCAGAATTGACCAATTTAAAATCATTAATAATGAAACCAGGATAAACTCTATATAAAGCCCAATTTGCATTAATAGTTCCACGACCTAATTTTCCATTGTATTTTGATAGATTAGATGGATCAGTATAAGTACTTGAAACTCTTATTTGATTTATAATTTGTTTGGCATTCCAATCTGGATTTTTTGATTTTACAAGAGCTGCTAAGCCTGATACAAATGGAGCGGCCATTGATGTGCCCGATTTTGATACATAATCATTATTAAAAGAACTAGAATATATTGAGTTACCTACAGCTGTTACGTCTAAATCGTACCCATAATTTGAGAAAGGGGATTTACTAAAACTTGAAAATACAGAGCCAACGGAAACCACATTCTTATAAGCAGCTGGGAAATATATAGATTCTTGATCCTCATTTCCTGCCGCAGCAATAATAATACAACCAGATGCAAATGCAGCATTTACAATATCCTGTTCAAATTGCGAGGAACCATTCCCACCCCAACTACAATTAATTATATCTGCTCCGTTTATCATGGCATAAACAATTCCTTCATAACCATAAGCAATTACATTAGGGTTATCTTTAGTCCCCCCTGCTTTAATAGCCATGTATTTTGCGTTCCAACCTGCACCAGAGATACCTAATGAATTATTTGTTTCTGCTGCAGCAATTCCAGCAACATGTGTTCCATGATCTTGAAAACCGACTAAAGGATTATTGTCTTCAACAATAGTTCCATTTAAAGAACCACTTTCCCAAAAATCCCATCCTTTATCATCATCAATCCATCCATTTTTATCGTCATCTATTCCATTATCAGGAATTTCATCCCTGTTAATCCAGAGTTTATTCTTTAGATCTTCATGATTATAATTAACTCCAGAATCCACTATGGCAATAATTATAGAAGTATCTGATTTTGAATAACCCCAGCCATCTGGGAATTTCATTGCATTATAGATAAAACTATATTTTTCAAAGAGTGGATCATTAGGTAGTTCAGTAAGCTTTCTAACAAAATGTGGTGTAATTGAAACAATTCCTTTTCGGTTTTTCCATTTTTGAGAAAATTGTATTGGATCTTGATTAAAAGGTAGCACAACCTTCACCCATTTTTTCAGCTCATTAATTGATGTTTGTATATCTGTTGAATTAACACCTTTTTTTAACATTCCACTAGTAAATAGTTTATCTAAATGTTTATTTTGAATTGCTTGAGTTACATTTCCGTTTGATATGCTTTCTAATTCACCTAGAATAGCATTCTTTTTTGAACTCTTATAAATTTCTGCTTGATTTTGTTCTAACTTTATATAAACAATTTGAGGTAATACTTCTTGTGAAATAGCAATTTTATTGAACCCTAAAGTTGCAGAGATAATTACAGATACTATTAAAAAACGATTACTATTTATTTTCATTTGTATGATTCCTGTGATACATTTCTTATAAAATAATACTTTTCAACTAAATAATGTTTGCTTTGTTCATCAAGCACCTGCTTTAATTTTTAAATGAATAAGCCAATTCGAAAAGTCAACTGTTTTGGATAGCCCTTACAAAAGCAGCGAATTCGATGACTATTTAGCTGAAAACCACTCTTCGTTGTAAGCTCTTGAATCCAAGTTAAACTAAGACTAATATTCATTACAAAAGTGCTTTTAAAAATGTTGTGTTTCAACTTTCGGACTTCTTTTCTATAAAAAATAGGCAATGTTTTTCGCAAAATAAGAACATCCTGTACCCTGACACGATTCGAAGAACCACGAAGTGCTATCTGTGTCCAATATCTTTTTACATAACAATCACTTTTTTTGGATAGATTGGTTTTTAGGCTGAGATGCTGGGTCAAAGCCCAGCATGACCAAATAACAACTATGAACTAAGTTCAATAGGTTGCGAATAAGCTCTTGTTTTCATTAATTATGCTACATAAAACCGTTAACAAATAATTCACTTTACAAAATGTCAAAGTCCGAAAGTTGTGCCTTGTGTCTAAACTAACATAAATTTTCAAGTTAGATTCTCTCAAATTGTGTGTACTAGTCAATTATTTTGTTTAAATATATTTTCAGATTAAGCAGAAGCTTAAATTTTTAAAACTGAACAAGAATCTATATCGAAAAGAATGTATCACTACTTTATAATTTATTTTATTTTTAGTTTTAGACTTTTTTTTACTTAAAGCAATTCAAAGTTGATTTAGACCAAAAGTACATACCAAGTGTCTATATTGTAAAAACTTATTGAACTGTAAATAACAATTCCTTTTTAAATCATTCAGTCAATTTATGAAGTCTCAAGTTAAGCGTTTAGCAGCTCTAGATATTGGTACAAATTCATTTCATGTTGTAATTGTTGAAGTTTCTCCAGATGGATCCTATTTAACACTAGATACCCATAAAGAAATGGTTGAACTTGGTCCTGATGTGTCTCGAAATTTTTTGAGTGCAGACACTATGAATCGTGCCATTCATGCTATGAAATATATTCATCGTTTATGTGAAAATAGACAAGTTGAAACGATTTTAGCTTATGCAACAAGTGCCATTAGAGAATCAAGAAATGGTGGAGAATTTATTCAGAGTGTTATTGATGAAACTGGAATTAAGATTCAAGCTATTCCCGGAATCAGAGAGGCGCAATTAATCGGGTTAGCGGTTCAACATGCTATTTCTTTAGGTGAAGATCCTGTTTTAATTATTGATATAGGTGGTGGAAGTGTAGAGTTTATCATTTGTAACAAAGAGAAGACTTTTTTTTTAGAAAGTTTAAAAATCGGTGTTTCTCGTTCAGCGACACAATTTGTGAAAAATGATCCTATTTCAAAATCAGAAATTGAAGAGCTACGTTCTTTTTATACCAAAGCTTTAGATTCTGTTCTAAACGCTGTTAAAAAATTTAAACCCTCTTCCTTGGTTGGGTCTTCTGGAACAATGGAAAACATTGCAGGCATGATTTCTATTCGTTTACATGGAACTCTTCCCTCATCAATTAATCAGTTTCAATACGAAAAAAAGGATTTAGATAAGCTTATTAAAGAATTTATATCGCTTAAACATGCTACTCGTTTAGAATTTAGTGGTCTTGATACCAAACGAGTTGATTTTATAGTTCCTGGAATGATTTTAACACAATTATTACTTGAGAAAACAGAATTGAATGTAATTAAAACATCTTCTTTTGCATTACGTGAAGGAATGATTTTGGATTTTATTCAAGCTAACTCGAATCAGTTTTCACTTTTAGGTGAATTTCCTGACATTCGTCAACGCTCTATTTATCAATTACTTAGAAATTGCAATTGGCATGAAAAACATTCAATACAAGTAGCAAAATTAGCTCTTAGTTTGTTCGATCAACTGCTAAGTGAACATGGGTTAAACGAAAACGACCGAGAGTTGCTGGGATATGCCTGTTTAACACATGATATTGGATATCATATTTCACATAAATCGCATCACTTACACGCTTTATATCTAATTCAGCATGCCGATTTGCTGGGGTTTGATCAACACGAAATAGCGATAATTGCACATGTAGCTCGATATCATAGACGCTCAACCCCAAAAAAGCGACATATTATGTATCAAGAACTTCCTAAAGATATTCGCAAACGGATAAAAAAACTTAGTGCTTTTATGAGAGTAGCTGATGGGCTTGACCGAAGTCATTTTCAAAATATCATTGATTTAAAAGTTAGTCTCTCAGAATCAATGATTACGTTCACTTTGAAAGCTGATAGTGATCCACAAGTTGAGATTTGGGGTGCTTTACGAAAATGTGAATTATTTGAGGATTTATTTAAACGAAAATTGGAAATTTTGATCGAGTGAAATTTTAAATATCTGCGTTCCTTGTTATTTAATGTTGCTTTTTGATACTTCAAATGAGTTTTAACAAATATTTTTTTCATGATGAAATCAAGGTACTCCTTAAGTTCTTTCTTCATTATACTTGAGGATCTGAGCTATAGTGGGAGTTTTGTTTCTGGCTTTATATTACTTATGTCAATGTTGCAAGTTCACCAGCTTATAATTTGTGAAATCCCCCTTTAAATTTCATCCGTCTCTTTTTGCATTTTAGTTCTTGGTGAAAGGGGGAGTTTTCGTTATTTGGGTTGATTAAAACTCAATTTTTAGACATTTTTACGAGTTTTTATGATGATATAAGCGAGACGCTTATTCTTTTTTAAGGCACTAGCGAGGACACTAGCGCCATCTTTGAGCCATCTTTGGATAAAGATTAGTCAAATCTTTGTTTTGAATGCTCCTAAAAATGTGTAATCAATTTTCTGTTCAGAAACTAAGGCAACATGATACCAATCTTGATCTTCGAATCGGTGCCAAATATACTTATTCACTGTTTTTATTCCGTTTGGGCGAATATATTCTACTTGAGATCCGTTTTCATGAACCAAAACAGACTGAATATGATGGGCAATTGTTAAACCAGCCATTTTCAGATACGCTTCTTTAATGACCCATTTTTTTAAAAACACCTCTTTCTGCTGATATTCATTTAATTGAACTAGGGTATCAATTTCAGTAGGATGCAATGCTTTTCTATATAAACCTGCGTGAATTTGCCTGTCTGCTTCAACATCAATTCCTATTGGGCATTCTGAAATTACGGTTGCGGCTACTCCTTTTGTATGTGACCAAGACATAAACCATTCTGTTTTTTTTAAAACTGGTTTGCCACTACTTAAATAATGAACAGGGAAATCATCGATTGAAATTCCTGTGAACTCACATAATCCTAATAACTGAAGACGAATAGCTAAGGACTCATTCTTACCTTTATCGTGTGAATGGCGAGTAATTTTGCTCCATTCATCAGGCGAAATTTTATCTTGTAAATGCCCAAATTGGCTTAAAACAGAATCAATTGAGCTAATGTGTACAAATGCCTTCATAAATAGATTTACAATTTTTGTTGCTGTAATTTATAGTTTTTCATTCCCACAAATAGCAAGACCCAAATTCCAAATAAAATAAATGGAATACTTAACCATTGACCCATACTCATAAATACCTCTTCAAAAGCAGCTTGTGAAGTTTTTGAAATTTCAATGATAAATCTTGCTGTGAACATATAGATTAGAAATACACCAAAAAGTAAACCTTCAGGGGGTTTCTTTTTGAAAGCATAATACATGTAAGAAAATAATCCTAAGCCAAGCATATAGGAAAAGCTTTCATACAACATAGTTGGATGTCTTGGTAACAAATCATCTTGTGCAAAAACTATTGCCCAAGGTAAATCTGTTGGCTCTCCGATAATTTCAGAATTAAAGAAATTTCCCAAACGAATAAATGCGGTTCCGACAGCTACTAAAAGCATCATTCTATCCATAATTGCCCAAAAACTGAATGAGTTGTTCTTTTGAGAAAACAAATAAATGGCAAGCACAATCCCAATGGCAGCACCATGTGAAGCTAATCCACCTTCCCACATAGCTAATATTTTCAATGGATTACTTAAATAATAAACAGGATCGTAAAATAAACAATGACCTAAACGAGCACCAGCAACAACTGCGACAATCATGTGAGTTAATAAAGAGTCAATTTGCGTTTGATTGAAGCCTAAATCGCGATACATGGTAGTTCCCCATTGGTAACCAATTACAAATGAACCTGCAAACAATAATCCATACCAACGGATTGAAATTGGACCAAGCGAATCAAAAACAAATAAATTTAAAGGAATTCCAACAATTTGACTAACAACTAAAAATCCACCTAATAAAATCCATTTATTCGTTTTCTTGGTTTTTTCAGCCGATTTACGCTTTGAGTTTTTTCCCTTCTCTTCTTGTTGACCAATAACATACGTCCAAACAAAATAAGCAAAAAGTAGTCCAACAATAGATACTGAAAATGGCAGTGGAATTTTCGGAATTGTGAAAAGTTCTGGTTTGCCTGACCAAATGAAATAGTTATCCATTAATTTAACCTAAATTTGATTTACATTAATTTATAAGTGGAACTTGTTGCTCCATCTTCAATTACAATTCCTGCTTCTTTTAATTGATTACGAATTGCATCAGCTGTTGGCCAATCTTTTTTAGTTCTAGCCTCAGCGCGTAATTGAATTACTAAATCCATTACTTTGTCTAACGCTTTTTGGGAAGTGTCACTATGAGATTGTTTTGTCCATATTCCTAAAACTCCGTTCGAGATTTCAAACAATTTCGCTGCAAATTCTTCAATATTTGATGGGATTTGATTGTTTGAAATCTGAACTCTTAATGGTCTTAGGTATTCAAATAAAACTGCAATTGCTTTTGCTGTATTAAAATCATCATTCATTTCTTTAGCAAAAGCAGCAATAAATGCATCAATTTTAAGAGCTTCAGCATTTCCGTTTTTTGCGGAAACAATTACTTTTATCATTTCTTGTAAAGATTTCAATCCAGACTCAGACGCTTCTAAAGCAACTTCTGAAAAATCTGTTGTACTTCTATAATGACTTTGTAATAAAAAGAATCGAATGACATCAGGCGCCCAAGAGCGAGTTAGCAATTTGTGATTCCCAGTATAAAATTGACCTAAAGAAATGGCATTTCCGAGTGATTTTCCCATTTTTTGACCATTTAAGGTTACCATATTATTATGTAACCAATAACGAACAAATTCTTTTCCATGAGAACATTCACTTTGTGCGATTTCGCATTCATGATGAGGAAATTGATTTTCTAATCCACCACCATGGATATCGAACGTTTCGCCTAAATACTTATTAGACATGGCTGAACACTCCACGTGCCAACCAGGATAGCCTACTCCCCAAGGTGAATTCCATTTCATAAGATGTGTTTCATCAGCACGTTTCCAAAGTGCAAAATCATTTGGATTTTTTTTATCTGAAGCGGCTTCAACTCGAACTCCCGATAAGGCTTCATTAAATTTTCTACCACTTAGTTTTCCATAGTCTTCGTCAGAGGAAACATCGAAATACACATTTCCATTGACTTCATAAGCATGCCCTTTTTCAATCAAAAGTTCTATCATGTCTATTTGCTCTGGAATATGTCCACTTGCTCTTGGCGTGATATCAGGTCTTGCTACATTTAAAGCGTCCATATCAGCAAAGAACGAATTGGTGTATTTTTCTGCTATTTCCATAGGCTCAAGATGTTCTAAACGGGCTTGTTTGGCTAATTTATCTTCACCTGCATCTGCATCATCTGTTAAATGTCCAACATCGGTAATATTCATAACGTGTCGAACTTTGTACCCTGAAAAACGCAAGTATTTAACAATAATATCAAAGGCTGTGTAACTTTTAGCATGTCCTAAGTGAGCATCGCCATAAACTGTTGGACCACATACATAAACGCCAACAAAGCCTTCATGTAAAGGTTTGAACTCTTCTTTTGATCTTGAGAGGGTGTTGTAAATTTGTAATTTTTCCATAATCAATCTATTATGGGCAAAAATAAGGGAATTAAGGGTTTATTTGTTGTTTTTTTTAGGAATTGAATGGTAATTCTGATTCAATTTTAAGAAAGCACACTTAACCTTATTTTTCATTAATATTTCGTTTTTGCTAGACTTAATTTATTCGGAAAGCCATGTAGAACTTAATTATTCACTTTAAATATTTGTGGAGTTCTTTTCGACTAAGGGACATTTCTTTGATTGAATAATCGCTAGACCGAGATCCTGTGTCGGGGCTCAGGATGACAATACCTGATTTCTGCAACAGTTTATTTTTAGGATTGACTTTTCTTTAGGCTGAGATCCTGTGTCGAGGCACAGGATGACAATACCTGATTTCTGCAACAGTTTATTTTTAGGATTGACTTTTCTT
>CAZNTR010000106.1:0-13520 GCA_964575925.1 uncultured Chitinophagales bacterium | reverse complement strand
CCGTTGTGGCTAATTTGAAAACAGCACCGTGCAGAAAATAAAATGACGAAAAACAAATCAAAAAGGGTAATTAGAATTTTATTGTTCTTGGGAACAATAATCTCCTTGTATTTTGTTCCGTGGCCTATTGTAACCGCTTGGATAAAACCACTTCCAAACACCATTCAAGAACAAGTTGATAAAGCTGCGGATTACGAATTTGATGGTATAGTTGTTTGTGTAAATAAAAAAGGGAATCAGTCCGAGTTTTATACTTCGGGCTACAAAAACAGAGAAAACAAAATTCCAGCTGACCCCAATGCATTATTTAAAATTGCCAGTGTAAGTAAGTTGTATAATGCGGTAGCGGTTGCCAAATTGGTGCGAGAAGGAAAATTATCATTAGATAAAACACTTTCAGACTATTTGCCTGAATTGAAAGGCAGAATAGAATATACCGATAAAATCACTTTGCGAATGTTAGTTCAGCATAGAAGCGGTATTCCAAACTTTACCGATACCTATATGTATTGGGCTGCTCCTAAGGAAACTGCAAACGAACAACTTGCTTTGGTTTTAGACAAACCTGCAAACTTTAAACCCGATGAAGATTATGAATATTCTAATACCAATTACTTGTTACTTGGAAGAATAATGAACCGAGTTCTTGGATATGACAAATTCCAATATATTCAAATAGAGATTTTAGAACCATTGAATCTAAAACATACTTTTGGTTCAATTCAAGATGTAAACATAGATGATGTGATGAGTGGTTACTATGTGGGCTATGATGCGGATTTAAAAACCGACAATATAGGCTCGATACTCGCAACGGCAGAAGATTTGAGTGTATTCATACGAGCATTAAATGATGGTTCTGTTTTTAGAGATAAAAGGGAGCAAGAAATCTATTCATCAATTTATAAGTATGAGCATACAGGCTTAATACCAGGATACCAAACTATTGCCAAATATCATAAAGAATTAGATGCTGTTGTCATACAATTCACAAACACGGTAGACTTTGAAGGTTATAATTGGAATATGTCAGAAATAATGTATAATCGAATAGTTAACATATTGAAAAAGAAAAACTAGCCACAACATTGTATAGGCGTAATGCGGGCTGAAAGGCTAAAATTAGCTTTTTTGCTTCTAAGAAACTTTACGGGCGACAGACTGTAAATAGCTCCGATATCCCGCACTACGCTTATACTTAACCGTTATCGCTCAGTGTAAAAGCCAACCGCACAAATGGCACATTTGGTTTTTCCGACACACGAGCCAACGCTCAAAAAACCAAAAGAGCCATTTTTTCCAACGCTCGACAGAACAATCCAAAATAATTTATTACTTTTGACCAAAATTAGACAAGTACAAATATAGACAATGACACTTGGACAAAAAATAAGAGAATTAAGGGAACAAGCTGGTCTTAAGCAAAGAGAACTGGCGTATCAACTTGGAATTGGCGAAGGTTTTTTAAGCAAAGTTGAAAATGACCAAAAACCTTTGAAAAGAGATGACTTAACTAAGTTGAGCAAACTTTTCAAAACTCCCATAGATGAGCTTAATTCTTTATGGTTAGCAAACAAAGTTTATTCAATTGTCAGAGACGAAGAATCAGCTTTAACAGCCTTGAAAGTTGCCGAGGAACAAATCACATACAACACTTTGAAAAATGGGAAATAAATTAATAGATACAGTACAAGCAGATATTTCTGTTGTTGAAGAACCTCAATTTAACATTTATGGAGAGCTTGAGCCTGATGTTATTGAAAAAAGTGTTTGGGATAAATCTATAAAAGTTGAGGAAAACGGTTATTATTGGAAAAAAGACCCAGTTTTTACTAAAGGTGGAGAAATTTCAAACGATAGACCTATAATTGTTGAATTGTTTTGTGGTTGTGGCGGAACTTCAATGGGATTTGAAATGGCTGGTTTTGAAGTTGTGTTGGGTTGTGATATACACGCACCATCAATTCAAACATTTAAAGCAAACCACCCTAATTGCTCAACAATCTTAGGTGATGTTAAAAAAGTTGACCCATACACAATTAAGGAACTGCTTAATGGTAGACCTTTAGATGTAATTATTGCAGGTGTTCCCTGTCAAGGTTTTTCATTAAACAACAGAAAGAGACACCAAGAAGACGACAGAAATTTAATGTATAAGGAGTTTGTGCGTTTTATTGAAATTCTGCAACCTAAAGTTGTCGTTTTGGAAAATGTTTCTGGAATGAAAAGTACAGGGAATTTCGTTGAAGAAATTGAAAAAGACCTTTCAAGAGCAGGTAAAATGACCGTAAAAAGCAAATTGCTCTACGCTCCAGATTATGGTGTTCCACAGAAAAGAAGTAGATTGATTTTTGTCGGAATAAGAGACGAAGAGTTTGATTTTAGTTTTATTCAAAAAACTCACGGTCCAGAGACAGACAAGCCATACGTTACTATAAAAGATGCGATTGGAGATTTACCTTCTTTAAAACCAAAAGAAACAAAAAAGAAATATAAAACCGAACCATTTTCAGAATATCAGGAACTTATGCGTATTAATACTAACGGTTCCGTTGAATGTCATACAGCTCCTAATCATCCAAAAGATACAATAGAAAAAATCAAGAATACAATTCCTGGAGAACCAATGTATCCAAAGTTTAAACAGAGGATTCGTTTGGCTTGGGATATTCAAAGTCCTACACAAGTTTCTGGAGGAATCAGACCTCAATTTCAATTTGGACATCCTGAAGATGCAAGAGGGTTGACGATTCGTGAACGTTGCAGAATTCAAAGTTTTCCAGATGATTTCATAGTCAAAGGCGGTACTGTTCAAGGAAGAGTACAGACTGGAAATGCTGTTCCACCATTATTGGCAAAGGCTGTTGCTCTTGCAATTAAAAAATATTTATAATGAAATTTAGAATATGGTATAGTACTGAGCCTTTTGCCGATTTTGTAATTGCCAATACAGAACTCAGAAACAAAACTTTCGTTAAGAAAAAAATGTATGAAAGTGACGCAAATAATGCAAAGAACTTTCATACAATGCCTGACCACATAAAGAAGATTCTTTACTTGGACGCTCCTGATTTAATTGTAGAAATTGACCACGAGCCAATTTTCTCTGTAGAAGTTTCAACCGAAGCGGGAACTGGTCATAATGCTTTTCAAAGATTTGCCAGATTAGCAGCATCAGTCGAAAATAATGTTCCAGCTTTCTACATTTATCCTGAGGCTGCAATCATTACACGACAAAGTACACCTCCAAAATGGGATAAAATAAATCCTTTGGTTTTTAAAGCTTTAGATGACGTAATGTCCATTTACAATATTCCTGCACTTCTTTATTATTATCCAAGCGACTATAGAACTCATCCAGATGCTTCAACTTCTTCAAATCAATTAAGTAAAGGAATTTTACACGACCCCAATAGAAATTATTCAGGTAGTCCATTAGGCACAGATGCTGAAATGACCAATATGTTCAACGCTATGAACGAGATAATTTCGGTATTTGAAAGACACGGAATAGTTAAAGGCAGAGAAAAGCTTCTTGGTAATAGAACCGTAATTGCTAGAAGGACTTTTATGAATCAGGAATTTACGAATAAAGGTGGACACTTGAATATGTCTCCTTTATCCGCTACAATTAAAATCCCTACTCAGTACTTGTTAAACTACCTTTCTCAATTTGAAAATGCCAATTACTCAATTGGAGAATTATTAAGAAGTCGTGATGAAACAATAATTTACAAAGTAAATGCAGCTTTTAGAGGTGACCCTTATCCTGGAGCCTTGGCTGCAATTGACTATTTACTTTGTAGAGAAGGTAAATCTTTTGAAGAAAGAAGGTTTAATCTTGTTCTTGCTTGGTCTGATATAAATATTGATGATGTTAACCAAACAATTGAATTACCCGGAACTAAAGGAAAAGTAGATGACTTTGTAAAAACGGTTCAAGCAAGTGAAAACAAAAATATTCTATCAAAAAAATATGCTGATATTGCTAATCACGAAATCCCGAGATATTATATGCAAGTAAGATATGGTTCTACATATTCAAAAGTCAAACATATCCGTGTGTTTTCATATTTTGCTGATGCAATTTTGTTTCCAGACGGAGCTTTATGGAGAGATGCTTAGTTATGAAGGAAGAAAGAGTTACAATAAACATATTGAATTGGCTGGAAAGTAATGGCTGGAGAATTATTTGTTATGATTTTCCTCAAAGCGGTACAGGAGTTTTACTTCATCCTAATTCAGATGAAAACAGAACAACAAAAAACAAAGGCGGCATAATTCCAGACATTCTAGCAACAAGAAATTCTGTTGCTTTATTCTTTGAAAACAAAGATAGATTTGTACTTTCTGACTTTGAAAAATTAAAGGAGATAAAAACCTTAGGCAACTACTCAAATTCTTTGAATAAAATACTATCAGTTTATAATGTGAGGTCAGTTTATTATGGTATTGGAATACCAGCAATTGAGAAACACATTAATAAATCGCTAGAAAATATTGACGGAATAGATTTTTTAATATCCACACTTGAAAGTGGCGAAATACAAATCAATTTTGACAAAAATGAAGTCCTCCCCTAACAGCCACACACATTGCCAAGCCGCAGATGCCAACGCTAAAACCCAAGCTTGGCAAAGAGTGTGTCTGTCCAACCGCACCACTAAAACGACCGACAAACCAACAGACGAAAAAGAACACCGAAGCGATAACATCACCTATACGCAAGCAGGGGTTTCGTGCTTCGTAGGAAAGGAAAGTAGTAAATTTAAAGTTCAGTTCTTCGTAGGTAGTTCAGTGGTTAAAAGCCCTGCCTGCGTATAGCTGAATCCCGTTATGCCTCACCCTAATAGACGCACGACCGACAATTAGCGAACAGTAAAATGAAAGAGAGAAAGCAGAACCTAAAAGATACAATGATAAACTGATGGACAAATTTAAATTCTATATATCCAATCGATTCATACTTCTTATTACAAGCGTGGTTTTGTTTGTTGGTATTCATTACTTGTTTACAAGTTCAATTTTGCCTGACACCTCGACAAAGAATATTTGGTTTTATTCAGGGCTTTTTATGCTCTTTTTTTCAATTCTTTTCATTGAGCCTTACTATTCATCACCAAAAAATGTAATAACGAATTCTATTCCCTTATTGTTAGTTTATGTTTCTGTGAAAGAATCATTTACTCACAATGGTTTATGGTTTGCGACAATTTCAATTATTGGTCTTTTATTAATCCTGTCAATTGCTGCAATTGCAATCAGTTCAGATAACGAAAGTCCCGATTCTTCAAGAAACAAGATATCAGCCACATTAAAAAATATTGCGGTATTCTTTGGTCGTGGTAAAATCATTTACTCTTTTGTTTTCATCTCTGTCTTGATACTATATAAAGCCGAAATCTTAACAGAAGTAAGCGACACCTATTTGTTTACAATGATTATTCTGTGGGGATTAGTTTTAATCATAGATTCACAGTCTCTTCACAATTCATTTAGAAGAGAAAAGAAAAAACTACAGGCAAATGCCATAGGTGAAATATTCGGGGTGCAGTCCAAGAAAATATTTTTAGTCAAGCTTTTTGAAGACAGAAGTAAAAGCATCAAAAGATTTGATATTGTTAAGTTTAAATACTCAATGCAGGATTCTGATGAATATGCTATTGCAGGAATTGTGTTTGACACGTACTTGCTTAACCAGGAAAAATGGGTTAAAGTTTTACAGTTAGGAACTGCCGAAAAAGATTTGGTTAATTACAGTAAAAACATAGTCTATAAAGTAACTGAAAAGGAAGAAGTTCAAGGCTTGACGAAAACACTTAATGTTGAAAATTTTGTTGGTGTCGTTATCGAGAAATCATCAATTGGGATTATTAAATTTGAGTATTCTAAGAAAACAGATGACATACAAGAAGGTGATTTATTAGAACTTAGAATTGGCAAACGCAGATTATTTTATCAGGTAATAAGCGGTGCAACAGAGTATGAAAAATTAGATGGCAACAAAAATGAAACAGGTTTTATTGAAGGTGAAGCAATTCAGTTAGGCGAATGGCAAAATGATTTACTTTCCTTTCAAAAGTTTGGATGGGTTCCAGCCATTAACACACCTATTTTTAAAGCCGATACAAGTGATATTCAGGTTCAAGAATATACCTATCCTGATTTTAAATTAGGAACAATTCCTAATACACAATTACCGTCTGTTATTAACTTGCACGAAGCTGTAAGTCATCATTTGGCATTATTAGGGGTAACAGGTTCAGGTAAATCATTTCTTGCAAGGGAAGTTATTAAGTCGTTAATGACAGATACTAATGTCATTTGCATTGATTTCACAGGAGAATACAAGAAAGATTTAGAATCCCTCAAGCCCTCTGAATTAATAAAAGTTGATGGTTTGGACGCTCTTGAAGAGAATTTTGCTGAAAAACATAGAAAGGCTTTGAACCGCCAACCAGATGAAGAACTTAAATTAAAAAAACAGATTCAAGGCAAACTTGACGAATATGTAAAGCACTTTATTGAAAATGAAAATAATCTTGGATTATTTGAATTACCAGCACTATCCAACACATCCTTTATCATAGAGTTCACACAATTTTTCATAGAGAGTGTATTCAATTATGCTAAATCAAATGAAGGTAGCCGAATTTGTTTAGTTCTCGAAGAAGCTCATACCATTGTTCCTGAAACCAATTTTTTAGGAGATTTAGGAGACTACGGTAGCACCAAAGCATTGGTAAACAAAATGTCTCAAATTGCACTACAAGGACGAAAATATGGCGTTGGACTAATGGTTATTGCTCAAAGAACTGCGAATGTCTCTAAAACAGTCCTTACACAATGTAATTCAATTATTTGTTTTCAGGCTTTTGATGAAACAAGTTTTACTTTTTTAGGAAATTATATCGGTAAAGACTTAGTACAGGCTTTACCAAATTTGAAACGGTATCACGCAATAGTTACAGGAAAAGCCATCCGCTCAAATGTACCTATGATAGTCAATTTAGAAAGAAAAGAAGAATAGAATGAACTTTTAACTGCTACCAAATGGTAAGAAGAAAAACAACGGTAAAAGAAGGGCGAAGGCATAACATCACCCTAAAAGACGACCGTGCAAAAAACAAACTGACCAAATTTTTCAGACTTTGACACAAAAGAATCAGGCTTATTTGTAAATTTGCCAAAATTGTCAAGGTGAAATTTTCAAGAAGATGAAAGAAACATTTGGAGAATACATACACAAACTTAGGTCGGACAACAGCTTGACGTTAACTAAACTTGCTGCTTCATTAGACATTGACCAATCTACTCTTTCAAAAATAGAGAATGGGAAAAGAAATGTTCCTGTTGAAGTTTTACCAAAGCTCTCAAAAATTTTCAATCTTGACCTGAAACAATTGGAACACGAGTATTTCAGTGAGAAAATTGCTGAAATTATTTATCCGCAAGAAGAACCTAGTGAACTTTTAAAAGCGGCTGAAGAAAAGGCAAAGTATATGCGACTCAGAAAACAACAACAAGGAAAAATAAACTTTTAAGCTATGATAAAATATTCAAAACTTCGGGACAAGCTAAAAGTTGAAACCTTAAATGGTAATGCAGAAGATTTAGCTTTTTTTACCCACTATCTTCACAACCATACAAACGGAGTATCAAAATCTTTTGAAAAAAGAGCCAAAGAATACTACACAATATTAAATGAAGAAATGAATATTGCAGCAGAACCTGAATTACAGGCAATGCTTCCAATAAAATGGGATATTCCATTTCCAGCACCTGAAAATCCCGAGTTTACTTTTATTGACCTATTTGCAGGAATTGGCGGTTTTAGAATCCCATTACAAGAACTTGGCGGTAAATGTGTTTTTTCTTCTGAGTTTAATTATCACGCACAACGTGCCTATGAATATAATTTTGGTGAAGTGCCTTTTGGCGACATCACAAAACTTAATTTAGATATTGTTCCAAAACACGATATTCTTTGTGCTGGTTTTCCTTGCCAACCATTTAGCATTTCGGGTAAAATGAAAGGTTTTGAAGACACAAGGGGAACGTTGATTTATCACGTCTTTGAATTAATTGAGAAACGTCAACCAACGGTTGTTCTCCTTGAAAATGTAAAACATTTGGTTTACCACGACAAGAAAAGAACACTTTCCACTATTGTTCAACACTTGGAAGAAATGGGTTATGTAGTGTCAAAAAAAGTTCTGAATGCATCTGACTTTAGCTTGCCACAAAATAGAGAACGAATAATTATCATAGGACACAAGGAAACTAAGTTTGATTTTTCAAAAATTGAAAAGAAAGCTAAACCAGCCCTGAAAGACTTTTTGGACAAAGAAAACGATTTTGAATATTTAGACGAGCCTTATACTATTTTAGACGAGCAAAAAACGCAAGATTCAGGATTGGTTTTCGCAGGTTACAGAAATAAAACTATCCGAAAAGCAGGAGTAAGACCAGGAACAGAGCACTTGTCAAGAGTCCATAAACAACCAAACAGAATTTACTCAACAGAAGGTGTTCATCCAGCACTTCCATCTCAAGAATCATCGGGTAGATTTTGGATTTGGCACAAAGGAAATGTAAGAAAACTTACGATTCAGGAATGCTATAAAATTATGGGATTTCCGAAAAAATTCAAGTTACTTAACAACAAAGCGGAACTATATAAACAAGTTGGCAACTCTGTTGCCGTTCCAATGATTAAAGCCGTTGGAGAGCAGATTAAAATACAACTTTTAAAAATTGAAAAGTAGATGGAGCCAACAGAATTTCTAGAAAAAATATATACTGAATCAATGGAACTTGTTGGTTCTGATGATAAAATTAAATCTGACTTAAATAAGACAATTGAGAATCATCTACTTGAAATATTAGGTAGGTCGGAATCTGCAAAAGCTGTAATCACAGTTATACTAACAAGTGCTGTTTACAAAAAATTAAATCCTGCTCAAGACATACGAAATCATCAAACAAGTATACCAAATGGTTATTCAGGGAGAACATTTGATTCAAAATTCATTACCCCTTTTCTGAAAGGCATAAAGTTTCCTGCAATGGCAGAAAGTGGTTGGCTAACTCGTTCATTGGAACAGAAAGTTCCTTACGATTCAAATTATTCAGGAGCAATAAGACCAGACTCGTTAAAAACTGCATTTCTTGAAACAATTGATTTTATTCAGAAAGGCAAAGAGATTGACAAACTTTTGAGTTTCCTTTTTCAAGGCTTAATAATTCAACGCAATGCACAGCAAATTGATTTGGCAAAACCTTTAAACCTGCCAATCGCAACTATAATTGAATTATTGAGCAAACACTTTGACACAAAGTATTCAGCAGAAGGTGCTTCACGCTTGCCCGTCTTGGCATTATATGCAGCTTATCAATGCTTAATCAACGAAACAAAGAGATTTGAAGGTAAAGTTTTGTTGCCAATGGAAAGCCATACATCCGCAGACTCAAGAAGCGGACGAATTGGCGATATTGACATAGTTGATGAAAAGGAAAGAGCTTTTGAAGCAGTCGAAGTAAAACACGGAATTCCAATTACCGCACAACTTGTAAAAGACGCATTTGAGAAATTTAAAACAACACAAGTAAACCGCTATTACTTGCTTTCAACTGCAAATATCGACACAGCACAAGCTGACGAAATCAACAAAGAAATAGAGAGAATCAAAAACATTCACGGTTGCCACGTTATTGCAAACGGTTTGACAAATTCTTTAAAATACTATTTACGGCTACTTTCTGATACATCAGAATTTATTGAAAACTATGTAAACAGCATTGAAATTGATACAGCATTGAAGTATGAACACAAAAAGGAATGGAATAATATCATATCGCAAATGTGACGAAAAAGAAGGGCGAAGGCATAACATCACCTATACGCAAGCAGGGGTTTCGTGCTTCGTAGGACAGGAAAGTGGTAAATTTAAAGTTCAGTTCTTCGTAGGAAGGTCAGTGCTAAAAATCCCTGCCTGCGTATAGCTGAATCCCGTTGGCATTCATGCAAGAAATCGTGCAAATATGAAACATTCACAAAATAGAATTGTATTTTTGCTGAAAATAAAGGATTGAGATTTGAAAAATAAAAATGTAAATATAGGGATAGGAAAAGTAATTTCAGAACTCATGGATAGGGTTATGGATAAAGTACTTATTACCGACCCTTTTATTAAAGAGAAGCATCATTCAAGTAAACCCCTATATGCCGCATTAGTTCCTGATGAAATTTTTAAAGGTTCGCATTTTGAGCGTAGATTTGTTACACCTTTTGGTGGTGTTTGGGAAAAATTAGCACAGGTTGTAGCTGAAGAATATCACGGACATTGTGAAATGGGAAAAACTATTACAGGGGAAGTAGGAACTGAAAGTCTAAGAAGAATCCAAGAGGTTTTAAATAAACTTGAACACAAGGAAAAGGGGAAAGAAAAAGAAAAGCCAGGCTGGGATGTGGAATTGAAATACATTCTAGCAGGAGGAGGAAATCCTATTCCAACAAGTGTTGTCTGTGATATATATATAGAAAGCAAAAAGACAAAAAAGAAGTATGCCTTTGAATTAAAGGGACCTTTGCCAAATAGTGACCAAACTAAAGTAAGTAAGGAGAAAATGTTTAAGCTATTGGCAATGAAATCTGCTAAAGTAGATTTTGCCTATTATGCTTTACCTTACAATCCTTATGGTAAAAAGGCTGATTACAACTGGAGTTTTCCCCTGAGATGGTTTGATATGCATAACGATGAATCCGTTTTAATTGGAAACGAATTTTGGGAACTAATAGGAGGCAAAGGAACATACAATAACTTTATTTCGGAAATAAATGCTTTAGGTAAAGAATACCGAGAACGAATTTATAGGGAATTTCTTGGAATAGAACCACCAGTAGGGTTTGATAACTCAATTCTTCAATAGCGCTTTATGGATAGATTTACATTTATAGATTTATTTGCTGGCATTGGAGGTTTTAAAATGGCACTAAGTGCTAATGGTGGGAAATGTGTTGGGTTTAGTGAAGTAAATAAAGATGCGATAAATGCTTATTGCGAAAACCACAATATCAAACCGGAATCAAATTTTGGAGATATTACAAAAATTAAAGAATTACCATATCATGATATATTAACAGGTGGTGTCCCTTGCCAAAGTTGGTCTATTGCAGGCAAGAATCTTGGTTTTGATGATGATAGAGGACAACTTTGGAATGATACTATATATTTATTAAATCAAGCTAGACCAAAGTCTTTTATATTTGAAAATGTTAAAGGTTTAGTTGACCCTAGAAATAAAAAAGCATTATCATATATTTTAGACAGGATAAAAGAAGCAGGATATTTCGCCAGCTATCATGTGATAAATTCTCATGATTATGGTGTTGCTCAGAATAGAGTGAGAATATATCTAATTGGATTTAGAGAAAAAGAATATTTTGAGAAATTTCGCTTACCAAAACCAATTGATAAGAAAATTACACTTGCAGATATTTTAGGGATAGAAATAGAAAAAAGGTCAAATTCAGAGCCAATTCAAAAAGATTTATTTGGAAATCAAATTGTTGAAAAGCAAATGAGTCTTTCAAGCAAGAATGGCTTTAATGATTATTTTTTGTTTAATGATTTACGAAATGGACATTCAACTATTCACTCTTGGGATATTACTGAAACTAAAGAACGGCAAAAAGAAATTTGTCTTTTATTGTTGAAAAACAGAAGAAAAAGTCAGTTTGGACCTTTAGATGGTAATCCGTTATCCTTAAAACAATTTCAACAGCTTGATTCAACTATTACTATAAAGGATTTACAATCTTTAGTAGATTTGGAAATACTCAAAAAAGTTGATTATCGTTTTGAAATACTTGATTTTAATGAATCAGAATTAGAGGAAAATGAAATAGAGCTTTTAAACCATACCTCAGATAATATACTAAATATTGACGAACTTAAATCCGAGCGAAAGTTAAAAGTAAAACGCATTTCAATTTCAGATACAATAGCTACTCTATTAGAAAAGAAAATAGTGAAATGTGTTGAAGAACGATTTGATTTCAAAAACACAAAAATAAGTAGTGGGTTAAATGGGGTAAACCGCATATTTATGCCATCCTCTGATGTATTTCCAACACTTGTGGCTAGTGATACAAATGATTATGTTTCGTTAAAAGATATTGAACCGTCAGACCATTTTGAATATAGAGAACAGTTTCTTAAACAAGTATATTTCTCAAATAATTATAGGAAAATCACGAAAGAAGAAGCATGCTTAATTCAAGGCTTTCCTAAAGATTTTAAATTACCTGAATCGAGAGCACGTTGGATGAAATTAATTGGAAATAGTGTTTCAGTACCTGTAATTGACAACCTGATTAAAGCAATAATATCAACTGGAGTTTTTTAAAATGGAAATAAAACATCTGATGAAAAAAGCACGAAATGCCAACAAGCGGTATAAAACATTGGGGTTTAAGTGGTTATGCAAATATTCTGGCCCGCATCAAAGTTCGTTATCGGGGGATAGTGATGTAGCCCGCAATCCCCAACGATTTCATGCCGCCGACCGTTGTGCATAATGTTGACAAAAATCCAGAATCAAAGAAAATTAGCGAAAATATGAATGCGGAAAAATTTAAAAGTTGGTTAGAATTTAATGGAAAACCACTCAACACAATTCAGAATAGAATTTCAAATTGTCGAAATGTAGAAAATTACGAAGGAGATTTAGACCAACATTTTATAAAAGATTACGGATTGTCGCTTTTAGAAAAATTATCCTACTCAACCTCAGATGAACGAAACAACTCGCCTGCGAAACACAAAATACCAATTGACGGAAATATCAGAAACGGTTCAGCAACATTAAAACAGGCTGTTAATTTGTATATGTCATTCAAAAAAGACAATGGAATTGATTTTAAAGAATTTCACAATAATTTATCAGTCGAAAATGAAGTATTGGACGAAGAAGACTTGGATTATATAGAAACTTCAAATAATTTTAGCTACGAAAAAGACCTAAAAAAATCAATGGTTTCGCAAATCAGCGAATTGTTTCCTGAATACAAAATCTACGGAGAAAATAATGAAGGAGTCGAATACTTAATTGAAGGTAAAAAAATTGATATTCTATTGGAAAAAAATAACGGAAATTTATTAGCAATAGAATTGAAATCTGGAACAGCGAATTATAAAGTTTTTGGACAACTTTCAATGTATTTAGGTTTGTTAATGGACAGATTTCCTGAAAAAGAAATTCGTGGTTCCATTGTTGCAGGAGAAATTGACAATACGCTGAAAAGTGCCACAAGGACATCCGAATTGATAACTTTGAAAACCTATAAAATGAAACTGGAATTACAAAACGGATAGAAAACACTATGCACAACAGCGCATAACAAAAATGGCGAGATTTGTGCTAAAACAAGAGTTTTGTGTATTTTTAGCAACTTAAGGTTTAACCGAAAAGAATGTGCATTTTAACTCGCCACTTATGTTATGCGCAAACCGTTG
>CAZNTR010000105.1:0-13611 GCA_964575925.1 uncultured Chitinophagales bacterium | reverse complement strand
GTTTTTTTCGCAATTTGTTAATCGTAATCTCAGCAAACTCTTCCGCTGAAATTATTCCAAAAGCCTCTTTTCGGTTATCAATAAGTGGAGTTTGAATAAATCCAGGTTGAATATCAGTAACAAAAATATTCTTTTTGCTCAATTTTCCACGATGTCTTAACCCTGATAAATAGTTAGAAACATACGCTTTAGATGCGTTATAAGCAGCTGCTCTTCCATATCCAAAATTACCAGCAACAGATGAAATTCCAACTAAATGTCCAAATCCTTGATCTAAAAAAATTCGAAATGCAGTTTTAGACATTCGCGTAAACCCAACAACATTAGTTTCAATTGTTTTTAAATCGACCTCAATACTATTTCTTGGATTATAATTCCCAACCCCTGAATTAACAATGATTAAATCAATTTCACCCATTTCTTTAGCTAAACTGTATAAATGATTTTCTGCATTATTTTCACAAATATCAAAATTTGAGATGATACAGATATCAGGATATTGAGCTTTAATTGAATTCAACTCAGATAATCTTCTCCCAGTTATTCCTGTTTTAACGCCTAAAGATAAATACTTCAATGCTAGTGCTTTACCTATTCCGCTAGTTGCTCCAATAATGATTACAGATTTAATATCAAACATACTATTATAAATGAGTTGAAGAGAAAAAAGATAATCTCAAATTTTAGCAACTATTCAAACTATAAGGCAAAAAAAAAGCCGCTAAAAGCGGCCTTGAAATTAAGCGGTAAGCTGAGGCAATTGTCGTTTCGCAAATTCATAAGAACCGAACAAAGCTCCTGTAAATACTAAATCACCTAAAAGTGAATTTTGAAAGAAAGGAATTCCAGCAACATAAGATGTTATTAGACCATCAAATGTCATTGGATAAAAACCGCCACTTGTTAACCAAGCACCAAAGTTGGTAATTAAAAAGAATAAAATTGATCCAGATAAAGCCGAAAGAATTACATTTTTTGCTGAGTAATGATTTTTTAACCAATAACCAATTCCAGACATGATCATGAAACTTCCATAAACAAAGAAGAGTGTGTTATGTAAGCCAAGCACTAAATCACTTATAAACATGATTATTAATGGCAAAAACATACCAATACGTTTGTCTGAAAAATAAACACCGCCGAATAAAGCAACTGCGGTAATAGGAGCAAAGTTTGGTGGGTGTGGCAAAAAGCGAGCAATTATTGCTAACAAGATAAGACCGGAACCCAATAAAAGTTTAGAACGCGACATGTAAATTCAAATAACAGGTTATTAATTTCGTCAAAATATACAGAAATAAGTTTTAAAACAGATATAAAAAAAGGGTAGCATCATTCCTGATTCTACCCTTTTAATAGGGAATAGTACTTATGAAAACAATAAACTAATTGGATGATAAAAGTTCTAATGTGATACTTACATTAACTTCTTCGCCGATAACCGCAGTTTCAACATACTGTCCAGTTCCGACTTTAAAATCATTTCGTTTAATAACAAAAAGAGACTCGAAAGCTGAAATTTTAGTCCCTTTACGTTTTGGATGATCCATGATTCCTAGCAATTTAAAAGGAAGTTCGAATTCAGTAGTAACATCTTTAATTGTTAATTTTCCTTTTGCAACATATTCGTTATCACCATTTGAAAGAATTTCATCACTTACAAATGTCATTGTTGGATATGTATCTGCATCAAAAAAGTCCGCTGATTGCAAATGTGGATCACGTTTTCCATTTTTGGTATCAACACTTTTAACTTGAATAGTCACATTAATAGATGATTCTTGTAAATTTGTTGGGTCAAAATATATCTCACCATCATAGGAGTTGAACTCTCCTAATACAGGTGTAAAAAAGTGACGAATTCGAAAACTTACAGAAGAGTGAGCTTTGTCAAATGTCCATTTTTGAGCTTTATTATTGGAAGCTATATTGGAATCATTTGCAAATGTATAATTTGATAAAAAAGTAAAAGCTATTATAAATAGTAGTTTCATTGGAATAGAATGGGCTTAATTCGAGTCTAATCTTAAACGGTTCAATGTTAAACTATATTGTGGTGAAATACAACGACTCGCAAATTATTTAACTAGTTTTAGCAATTCTTTTCTTGCCCAAAATCTCCAAGGTTTGTCTTTCCATTCCTGCGCATAATCGATTCCAATACGTTTCCCAAATTCAATATCAGTTTTAGGAAAATTATATTTATAGTGTAATTGCAAAGAGGAATTACTATCTAAAACATTAATTTCATTGAGTTTATTAGATATTTCTAAGGCTTGTGAAACCTTACCAGGTCCAATAAAATCTTCAGATTTAAAATTGATTTTATTTCTGTTTTTTAATTGTCTGTCAAATCCAGAAATGGGTAAAATTCCCCGAATTAAAACTGCGTGAGGAATTCCAACTTTATTTGTAACCACATTAAATAAGTTGTGAATGCCATAACATAAATACACGTAAGATGTACCAGCATTTCCAAACATTACCTCTGTACGTGGGGTTCTTTTATTATTCCAAGCATGAGATGCTTTGTCTTCAGGTCCTCTATACGCTTCCGTTTCAGTAATTATACCTGATAATTTAACACCATCTGCAGTTGTGTGAATTAATTCACACCCTAATAAATCTTTTGCAATTTGAACTACATCATCACGCAGGAGGAAGTCTAGTGAAACTATAGACATGATAAAAAAAAGGAATTTTTAATAGTTGATTACGTCTTAATATCAAATGAGATCATTAAACTTGCTTAAAATAAAAGCACCGACAGAGATCATTTCTAAAAAGATTTATAAAATACTGCTTAACTCTTGTTCTTTTGAATCGGCTAATTGTTTCTCAAATGCTTTAGCTGCAATTACACTGATAGTAAATGTCAATGCACCATAAAAAGCCCAAAAGCCTAACATTAAAATAATAGAATAACCGTGATAAAGAGATTGAACACGTAAGAAAAAGTAACTTAAATAAAGTCCAAACAAATATTTAGCAGCTTCAAATACAAAGACATAAACACCAGCACCAAATAAACAAACATTACGATCAATTTTTCGCTCACTTCCATATCTGAAAAAGATATAGAATAGACTTAAGTTGAAAATAATAGGAAGAACTATAGCTAGAGTTTCAGATAAAACTCCAAGATCAATCGATATTCCGAGTGCTGGTATCTGAATGGTTTTCATGGCAACAATAGAAAACAAAGAGACAACTGCTGTAAAAAAGACAAAAATTCCACCAACTAAACCGAAAGCAAAAAAGTTGTAAATATACTTAGAGACAGGATTACTAGTGTTTTTTAGTTCAAATGTAATGAATAAAACATGTTTAATAGCAGTAAATAAACCAAGTGATGTGAAACTTAAAATGAAAAATCCCAAAATCCCATAAACACGACGACGTTCAATTAATGGACGCAAAGCATCGATGATTAGAGTCTCAACATTTATCTCAGGATTCTTTGCAGTAGTAAAAAATGAAGGGAGAAAATCGTTAATTAAACGACTTAATTGTAAAATCGCAGTTTCATCACGAAGTAAAAATCCAATAATAGAGGTAACTAATAAAGTAAAAGGAATTGAACACAATATAAGATTGAACGTAATAGCAGAAGAGTTAAATAACACATCATTCTGCGTTAATAACTTAAAGAAGGTTCGGAAGAAAGTGTTAATTCTTTTCATGATTGATTTGAAAATATCCAAAAATAGCTAGACTTTGTTATTCTAGTAAACGACACGACATAATAAAAGAGAACAATTTTACTCAAATATGTGTTCTAAATCAAATTTTCGAAAAATTAAAAGTACTTAAGGTTTAGAAATTATAGTTTCAATGCAGTATTTTACGAAGATGAAAGAAAATCAGATTACAGAATATTATCCGAATCAACGTTTTAAAGATGGGTTTTTTCATATTTGGAAGACTATTTTTAAAAATGTGTATGATTCCAGAGATTTAGTTTATCAGCTTTTTAAGCGTGATTTTTTTGCTCAATACAAAAAGTCGTTTTTAGGAGTAGCTTGGGCGATCATTACTCCAATATTTGGAATTGCATCATGGGTTTTAATGCAGTTAACAGGAGTTTTAGAACCTGGTGAAATGGAAGTTCCATATCCTGTTTATATTTTAGTAGGTAGCACCTGTTGGGGATTTTTTATGAGTATGATTAATTCAGGTTCGAGTACCTTATCTGCAGGCTCAGATTTAATTCAACAAATTAAATATCCACATGAAGCGCTGTTGTTTAAGCAAGTAATGTTACAATTGGTAAACTTTGTAATTACCTTAAGTCTAGTATTAATAGTGATTAGCGCTTTTGGTTATGTACCTTCTTGGAAAACAATTTTTCTTCCAATCCTTCTATTACCCTTATTTTTCTTGGGAGCAGCAGTTGGATTATTGCTAGCAATGATTAATGTAGTTGCTGTTGATATTACACGCTTAGTTAATCATACGATGTCTTTTTTAATTTATACAGTCCCAATCATTTATTCTCCTACTGTGAATAATCATTTTCTACAATTAATTAATAAGTATAACCCATTAACGTATTTGATTTGCAGTGTTCGTGATATGGTCTTATTTGGCAGATTATATGGTTTTCAGGAATATTTCTGGGCAGTTGGTGGAAGTATCTTGTTTTTTTTGATTGTCTGGCGAGCTTTCTATGTGAATGAAAATAAGATGATAGAGCGGATGATTTGATAGAATCAATCAAAATCATAAAAATGATAGGAGCGAAAATCAATCGGAAAATACAATCTGCTCACATTGATTAAGAAGGCCTCGAAGTAGTGGAAATGGTTCATGTTTACAATTATTTCCAAAATGCTAAAAGATAGAAACTGCCATCAAATTACAATGGTAAATTCGAATTTGAAGAAAAATAAGTACATTACGAAATGGAAAAAGTAGTTCGAAAATATAAATTAGGTGAGGAACCAGATATAATTGATGATTATCTATTACTTAGTTATTATCAAAGGTTAAAAGTATTAAAATCAATCAGAGCTCGTATTCAGTATTTTAAAAGAGTAGAAAATGGAACCCGATTTCAAAGAGTTTATCGAATTATTACAAAAACACGAAGTTGAGTTTCTGATAGTTGGTGGCTTTGCCGTTGCATTGCATGGTTATCCCAGATACACTGACGATCTTGACATACTATTAAAAAGGAATACAAAAAATGCTGAAAGAGTAATTCAAGTACTAAATGATTTTGGTTTTGGTAGTTTAGGTTTAGTAGAACAAGACTTTTTAAATGAAGATATGATCATACAATTAGGTTATCCGCCATTAAGGATAGACTTAATTACAAGTATTTCGGGTATTGATAATTATGATGAGATATTTGGTAATGCAATTAAAATAGAATCAAGTGAAATCAATCTTAACATTATTTCTTTAGATGATTTAATAAAAAATAAAGATTCAACAAATAGACCAATTGATAAAATTGATAGTTCCAAGTTGAGAAAAATAAAAGCAAAGCAATTTAAAGAGAAAAAATAATCAGTTTGTACAATTTTTACCTTTTCATCAGAATTTCTTAATATAAGCCCCTTAAAACCCGATAATGCCTTATTATCCAATAAAATAAGTAACGTGAGCACTCAAGAATTGCAAACAGTCGAAGAAGCTAAATTAGAAAAAGTAAAAGAACAAGGTAAAGTAGTTCTAAGAGTAGAAGGACTATACAAAAAATTTTGCAGAAATTTAAAAAGGAGTATGATTTATGGAATGACAGACTTAGCAAAAGGCTTTGTCGGAATCCCACCCAAATCAGATGAATTAAGAAAAGATGAATTTTGGGCGTTGAAAGGCATTGATTTTGAACTTCGAGAAAATGAAATCTTAGGAATTATTGGAGCAAATGGCTCAGGTAAATCAACCTTATTACGTGTTTTGACTGGTATTTTTCCACCAGACAAAGGTTCTGTATGGATCGATGGAAAAGTTGGAGGAATAATTGCATTAGGTGCAGGAATGCATCCACACATGACTGGTCGAGAAAATATCTATTTAAACGGCACAATTCTAGGAATGACAAAGGAAGAATTGGATGCTAAATTTGATGAAATTGTAGATTTTGCGGAATTAGGAGACTTTTTAGAAGCGCCGCTGAGTACTTATTCATCTGGCATGAAGGTGCGTTTAGGCTTTGCTGTGGCTGTTCATTGTCAACCAGAAATATTATTAATTGATGAAGTTTTAGCAGTTGGTGATTTGAGTTTCAGAAATAAGAGTATGGACAAAATGGCTCAATATGCATCTCAATCAAAAGCAATAATTTATATAAGTCATAATATTGAACAAATTAGAACTTTATGTAAAAAAGTGATGGTTTTGCATAATAGTGAAATCCAATATATAGGAAATACATTTGATGCTATTCAACATTACACAAATTTGATTAACAGACAGAATTATATAAAAAAGACAGTCAAACAAATTAATCAAGACACAGAATACTTAGAGTTGAAAAGTATTAAATTGTATCAAAATAAAATAGAAGTACAAGAAGTTGAAAATAATAATCCATTAGAAATTCAAGTTACTGTTCTAATTAAAAAGCAAAATATTAAGCCAATAATAAGTTTAATGTTTACAAGACAAGGTAATATGGATGCGATTCTATCAGATATAAGTAACGAAGGAATTGATTCTATTGACTTTGATGTAAATATTGGTATAAATACATTTGTTTTGAAGTATAAGAATTTCAACCTAAAACCTGGTCTTTTTGAACTAGCTTTAGTAATTAAAGAAAAGGAATCAGGTAAATTATTTTTAAAAGATACAGCTTTAAAACAAGTTATGGTTATATCCGAAAGCTCGTTAAGCAGAGGCTTATTAGATTTAGAAAAAGAATGGCAATTAATAAATTAAAATATTTAGTTTCATTTATAAAAAAAAATGGAATTCGAATTTTGTTTAATAGGATAGATGATTCTAAGCTAAGATTTATTTTTGCTGTAGGTAGAAGTGGGACAACATGGTTAGGGAAAGGACTTTCATTTACTGAAACACCAATTCAATATATATCAGAACCCATTCCTCATTTTTTGCCTAGACTTAATATTGGCTCTGAAGACGATATCAGTTTTGTATCTTTGGATGAAAAACTTGGTTTTTTTCATCCATTAATTTTGATGCTAAAAAAAATACAAAGTGGTCTAGAAAGTGATGATTTTATTCCAAATTATTTTCAAAAAAAAGTAATTAGAGATCAAGATGAAAAGCATTTAATTTTAATCAAAGAAGTTCACAGCCATTTAGTTTTACCACAATTAATAAAGAAACTTCCTCAAGCAAAATTTATTTTTATTTATCGAAATCCATTATATGTTTTAGATAGCTTATTAACTTATAAAGATGATTCAATTGGATTGTGGGAGCAAGAGTATTTTGAATTAGTTACATATTATAATTTAAACGATTTTATTGACGAGTTTTCAATAAGTGAGAATTCAAGAAATCGAAAATTAGTGTCAATTGCTCTTCAAAATAATTTTCTACAATCAATCGAGAATTCAAATTGTATTAAAGTATCTTATAATAGTTTATGTATTGATCCTTCAACCAATTTCAAAAATATTGCTGATTTTTTTAATTTTAAATACGGTATTAATGCAATTGAAAATTTAAAAACAACTTTTGAATCAACAGATGAAGTGTTTGATCATACTTCTGTACATCGAAATACTTTTTCTCAAGTTGATCGTGATTTTCGAATTCTTACAGAAAGTGAAGTCGAGGAGTTTAAACTAATTTTAACAAATTTGGAGAATTTAGGTTTTAAAACGGGTTTATAACAGATGGGCTTGATGCAATAATGAGCCCATCAAAGCTTGAGCTATTTTCTAAATTAATATCTACATTAATAATATAATCATAATTTTGTAGTAAAACTTTACATTTATTATGAAGTTCGTCTGAATGTGTTGAAATGAAAATGTAATCAATTGCATTATTTTTTAAACTATTTTCTGATCCTTTTAACATGTCTAATTCATGCCCTTGAATATCACTATGTAAAACAGATAGTTTATTATTAAAATATGTTGAAATTAAATAATCTATTGTATATGTATTATCAATTAGATTAATTTTTTTAGATATAAAACCTTTTAGAAAAGTTCCTCTTTCTTTCACATTATTTAGTTCATAGGTATTTTTACCAATTTCCAGATTAGCTTGAATTGTATCAATGCAAACAGAGTATCCATTCTCACAAATAGTTAAAAACCAAGCTGAATAGTAAGCCCAATAAGACCCAAGTTCAAGAATTGTAGAGTTCACATTTAAGGATGAAAGCATTTTATTAAAATAATACTCTTCTTCAGGTTCATGAACTCCCTTTGCTTTTTGAATAAGGTTAGTCATCAATGGGCCACAATATGCATGTAATGGAACTTTAATCCCTTGATGCATAAATTGAAACTGATTTGTTATAGTGCCAGAATTGCGAATAAACTCAAATTTAGTAAGGAAATTTGAATCAAGTACATCTTTAGTCCGAAGATGCCAATGTAATTTTTGCAGTATTATTTTTATTGATGTATTTTCAACTTTTCTGTATTTCTTTGCTAAATTGTGTAAATATGATCGAATCATTTCTTAAAAAACTAGCGTTTAAATTGTATAAACTCTATGAATTACATTCATTAGACCTACTTAAGGCAAATATAGGTCAATTTGGGAACAATTCTACGATTGAATGGCCGGTAGAAATCAAAAATCCAGAGAATATATCTATTGGAAATAATACGCTGATTTGTAATAATGTTATTCTAAGGCCGAGAAGAAATAAAATAATAATTGGGTCAGATGGAGGAATAAATCCAAATGTCGCCATATTTGGTAAGGTTTCAATTGGAAATTTTGCTATGATTGCTCCAAATGTTGTGATTGCCGGAGGTAATCATGCTACCGACGATTTAACCTTACCAATGATTAAAGCTGGGAAAAGTACTAATAAAGGAATTGTAATTGCTGATGATGTTTGGATAGGAGCTAATTCTGTAATCCTAGATGGCGTTAAGATTGGTAAAGGCGCAATAGTTGCAGCTGGATCTATTGTTACTAAAGATGTACCTGCTTACTCAATATTTGCTGGAAATCCTGCTAATCAAATAGGTTCAAGAATAAAATGAAATTATTTAGGAATAAAATCGATTACCAAAAATCCTACTCTCAAACAGGGGAAGATTTAATTGTAAACCGAATATTGAATAGATTAAAAATTTCAAATCCCTATTATCTAGATTTAGGTGGATATCATCCTCACATAATGAGTAATACGTATCACTTTTATGAAAAAGGCTCAAATGGGTTAATAGTAGAAGCTAATCCCAATTTAATTCCTGCTTTTAAAAAATATAGACCAAAGGATAAAGTTGAAAATATAGGAGTATGCGGTATTGATGGTGATGGAATGTCACTTAAATTTTATGAGTTTGAAAATCAAACAGTTTCTACATTTTCAGAAGTTGAAAAAAATAAATTATTATACAAAGGGGAGAAATTGCTAACCGAGCATTTAATTACAATGTACACCCTTAATCAAATCATAAATCAATTTTGCAAAAAAAAACCACATTTTGTTTCTATTGACTTAGAAGGGATTGATTTAGAGGTTTTACAATCTTATAATTTTGATACTTACATGCCTTTAGTTTTTTGTATTGAAACAGCTCAAATGCCAGAAGATACAAAAAACCAAAAAATAATTGATTTAATGAATAGTAAAGGATACTTGTTATTAGCTGATACATATATTAACTCTATTTTTGTAGTTGAAGAAGTTTGGAAGAATCGTTTTTTATGAAAAAAATACTGTTTCTTTATACTGGTGGTAGGGAAAAGAGAATTTCAGAACCTTTAGAAGCATACGCTAAAGAGTTTTTTTATGGGTTTCATGAGCTAAAGAAAATAGGGTATGATGTTGATTTTGTAGAACGTATAATCCCTGAAAACTATAAGCCTAGGAACCCAAGATATAAATGGTTGTCTTTGCATAATAGTTGGGCAGGGAAAACACTAATAATGGGAAATAACGCACCTTTTTACCTGCCACATTTAAAAAAGATAAAAGAAGCAGATCTTATTATTGCAATAGGTGACTCAATTGCATTATCACCTGAATATTATAAACTTAGAGGATGGATAAAGGGCAAAATAATACATGTAAGTATGGGGATGGCAAACTATTGGGACATTGCTTTAAAAAAAGGAAAAATTAATTTTTTCGTAAAATGGTATTACAATCGATTATTAAATTATGCTGACTCGATTATTACATTAGGCGAAGCGGAAACAAAAGAATTAGCACATTATTTTCCAAAACAAGCAAAAAAAATTAAATTCATCCCTTTTGGAGTAGATTCTGAGTTTTGGTCGCCGGATAATCAAATAGAGAAAAAAATTGACGTACTTTTTATTGGAAACGATGAACGTAGAGATTATAAACTCCTTACTCAAATTCCATTAAAATTACCTCATCTAAAGTTCACTTTTGTAAGTAAAAATCTAAGGAAAGAAGATCTTCCAAAGAATGTGACAATTCATAATGGATCATGGATAGATACTGGTTTAACAGATATTGAGATTAGGCAGCTCTATAGACAAGCTAAGATTGTTATAAATCCAATTATTGAAACCTTACAACCATCAGGACAAAGTGTTACTTTACAAGCTATGAGTTGTGGTTGCCCTGTGATAATGTCGAAATTTACTGGATTTTGGGAACCTGAAGTCTATTCTAAGGAATCTATATGTATTGTTGAGCACAGCTTGGAGAGTTGGCAAGTTGCAATTCAAAATTTAGTTAACGATCCAGAACAATTGGAAAAACTTTCAAAAAATGGATTAGAATTAACTAATAAACTCTTTTCAAGTGATAAAATGATTAGTCGTTATCTTGAAGTAATCCATAAATTAGAAATATGATGGCTAACAAAATTTTAGATACATTAATTCAAGATTCTATAACGGGATCATCTTTAGATATTGATGGTATTCAAAAAGTTAGAGAAAAAGTTGAAGAGTATAAGCCCAATGTTATTCTAGAGCTAGGAAGTGGTGTTTCAACTCTTGCTTTTGCACAGTGTGAATCATCTTTTAGTCATTTATTTAGCGTTGATGACTCCGATCATTACTTAGAAATTTCAAAAAATAGAATTCCTGACTTGATTCGTCAAAAAATGACGTTTATTCATGCGCCAATTTTTCCATTTAGATTTAAAGGAGAAACGTTTCAGACTTATGAATTCAATGCGATAAAAAATAAAATTACTCAACCTATTGATTTTGTATTTATTGACGGACCATACGCTCGTAAATATGGAAGAACTGCCACTTTACCATTAATCACTCCTTTTTTATCACAAAAAGTTATCGTTATTCTCGATGATGCGCATCGTCAAACTGAAGAAGAAGCAGTTGCTACTTGGCAAAAAATATGGCCGAATCAGCTAACTTTAATGGAGAATTACTCAATTAGAAAAGGCTTAAAAGTTTTTGAACTCGTAAATCCCCAAAAAATGGCATTAACTCCGTTTGGATTTAGAAAATGGGTAAAATCATTTTTTTATTAAATAATGGAAATTCAATTAATTACTGAATATAAAAATTTGCCATCTACTCAATTGAATAAATCATTGTTAGATAATTTGCCAAATTTTTCATTTTCAAATACTATCTCAATTAAATCTGATGTAATTCTATTCATGGGTTACGATCCGAAAATAGAAGAGGCAAGAAAATTAAATCCGAATGCGATTATTGGAATTATCGATCCAAGGCCTGGTAGTGAAGAAAAATTAAGAAATGCAGATTTTTACCTTGCAAATGGTGTCGAAATGGTAAATTATTTTGCTTCTTGTAATCCCAATTATTTTATTTATCCAATTTATCCCCCAATTAAAACAGAAAAAAGAATCTCAGAAAAGGAAACTAACAAAATAAGGATTGGTTATCATGGTAATAAAGCTCACTTAGAGTTAATGGAATCAACGGTTTGTAAAGCCTTTGAACAACTTGCAAAAACATCTAAACTCAAAATAGAATTAGTTTGTATCTATAATTATGAAGGTCTTGGTAAATGGAATTGGAAACCTGAAAGTAAAAATATTACGATTAAGCATATTCAATGGACAAATACCAGCTATCAGGAATATTTATCTAATGTTGATATTGGAATAGTTCCGAACCTTATTCCTTTTAACCCAATTTTATCAGATGTAGATAAAAGCTTAGAGCAGCAAAAAATCGCATTTGATTCCGATTTGTTTTTTCGATTTAAACCAACTTCGAATCTCGGACGAATACTAGTATTCTCACAGCTAGGCATTCCTGTAATTGCTGATATGTTTCCCTCATCAGCTGAAATCATTCGTCATGGTACAAATGGTTTATTAGCAACAGATGCTGATTCATGGTTTATACACTTAAAACGTTTAACTGAAAACCCTGATGAATGTAGAATAATGGCAGCTAATATGAGTGATGTATATAAAAAATATTATCATATAGATATAAAAAACAAAGAGTTAATGCAGTATCTTAAAAAAAAAATTAAAGAAAAACACTCAGAAAAACACACTATTAAATCACGTTTAAAGAATTTATTATCATGAAAGTATTAGGAATACGCTATGGTCATAGTGGGGGTGCTGCCCTTATAATAGATGGGGAAATCGTAGCCAACGTAATGGAGGAACGATTTACACGTATAAAAAATGATGGCTCTTTTCCCGAAAATGCGATACGTTTTTGCTTAAAACAAGGAGGGATTTCTAGTGAAGAATTAGACGTTATTGCTTTACCAAACAAAGAATTACCAAATGAAATAATTTCATTTTTCCCAAGAGTTGAATATTCTATTCATTATGCTGATCCATCTAGAAAAAAAGTGTTCGAAAAAAAAAATATAAGTGATTATAATAGTTTTTATTCTAATAGATTAGCTGTTTATATTCAAACATGGAAAACTAAGGATTCGTGTGAATTTTGGTGTATTGATCATCATTTAGGTCATGCCGCATCTGCGTATTATACTTCTGGATTAGATGAAGAAACATTGATATTTACTCTAGATGGAATTGGAGATAAGGTTTCTGGGACAATATCAATAGGTAAAAATGGGAAAATAAATCGTTTTAAAACATTTGATGAAAGTGCATCTTTAGGTTGGTTCTATTCCGTAGTTACTGAAGCTTTAGATTGGAGACATGGAACTGATGAATGGAAAGTAATGGGATTAGCTCCGTATGCTTCTCCAAAAATTGGAATCTTAGATAGTTTCCACCCTGAATTTTATGATGGTGAATTAAAAAAAGGGTTCAAATTTGGCGATGTGTATAGATGGCCGGATCATGGTACAAATCATTATCATTTCAAAGCAGCATTAGATGTAAAAAAAATTGTTGAAAGAGAAGGTCGAGAGCTTGTAGCTGCTGAAGCACAAAGAATTATTGAAGAGCAATTGTTTAATATTGTTTTACCTCAAATAAAAAAAACAGGCATAAAAAAATGTTGTTTTGCAGGAGGGTTATTCTTAAATGTTAAAGCTAATCAACAATTATGGTATTCTGGTGAATTAGATGA
>CAZNTR010000104.1:0-13750 GCA_964575925.1 uncultured Chitinophagales bacterium | reverse complement strand
TCATCTGTTACTGTTAAGCCAATAACAATAGTAAGTACAATCTTAAATACTTTTACTGCTGATTGTTTCATTGTTTGGATAAAGTTCACAAGTAACGCAAAATATATTCATATCTGCTTAATCGCATCAATATTAAAGGATATGCTACATTTTTCATAACATGAAAAGAACAAAACTCCTTTAAATCGTCAAAATTAGGTGAATATAATGATATATCTTGCGTTATTGTGTTTTGATATAGTGGTTAACAACTAGTTAACGGGTTAGATTACCGTTCCGTCTCTTAGTACACCACCTTTTGTTACAACAACTATGCCATCAACAACAACATAATCTCCGAAATCCCCATTTTTAAGATGGTCGCCACCATTAATGCGAACATCATTTCCAATTCTGCAGTTTTTATCAAGAATTGCATTACGAATATAACAGCGATTACCAATACCAACAGGGGGAATTCCGTCTTTTAATATTAAATCTTCTAGAGAAGTAAAATAATCATTACCCATAATGATGGAATCAGCTACCGTTGTACCATTTCCAATTCTGGATCGAATACCAATAAGTGTATGTTCTAATCGGCTTGCGTTTATAATACACCCCTCAGCGATAACGGTTTTTTCTAAAGTTGTACCAGAAATTTTTGAAGCTGGTAGTAATCGAGCTCTTGTGTAAATTTGACGATTATTATCATACACATTAAACTGTGGCAAAGTATCAGTTAGTTCGAGATTAGCATCATAAAATGATTTAATGGTTCCAATATCTGTCCAATAACCAGAATATTCATAACTAATAACTGATAAATTATCAGAAATAAATTTGGGGATAATCTCTTTTCCAAAATCTGTTGCATCAGGGTTTGAAGTAAACATATTAATAAGAGCTTCTCTTTTAAAGATGTAAATACCCATTGATGCTAAGTAATCTTTACCAGTATCTTTCATTTCTTGAGAAACTTCGGATTTCCATTTTTCAACCTCATCCAATTTTGGTTTTTCAATAAAACTAATAATTTGTTTTTTCTCGTCCGTTTTCATGATACCAAACCCAGTTGCATCGTGTTTATTAACTGGAATTGTTGCAATACTTAAATCTGCATTAGATTCAACATGAGCATCAATCATATCTTTGAAATCCATTTGGTACAATTGATCGCCAGAAAGGATAAGAACATATTCATAATCAAAATTTTCTAAATGATGTAAGCTCTGTCTTACTGCATCAGCTGTACCTTGAAACCAATTAGCATTACGAAGAGTTTGCTCAGCTGCTAAAATGTCAACAAAGGCATCGCTAAAAGCATCAAAGTGATACGTGTTTTTTATATGTCTATTTAAAGACGCTGAATTAAACTGCGTAAGTACAAAAATTCGTCGAATATTTGAATTCAAGCAATTTGAAATGGGAATATCCACTAAGCGATATTTACCAGCAATTGGTACGGCTGGTTTTGATCTACTTTTTGTTAATGGATAGAGACGGCTTCCCTGTCCCCCGCCTAAAATAACTGCAATTGTTTTCGTTTCCATATATGTATCCTATTAGTGTTGGTCTAGTGAAGTATAAATTTGTTTATAATTTTTTGCGGCTTTATTCCAAGAATGGTCAATATTCATGACCCTTTTTTGAACTTCAAATAATTTGTCATTAGCATAAAACAGCTCAATTGCTCGTTCTATCGCTTTTATAGATTCTTCAAGATTAAAATTGTAAAATCTAAAACCTAAGCCATTTGGTTCGCTCATATCAGATACAGTGTCTCTTAAGCCACCAACAGCCCTTACAATAGGTATTGTGCCATATCTCATTGCATACATTTGGTTTAAGCCACAAGGCTCAACTCTAGAAGGCATTACAATAAATTCTGAACCTGCATAAATTAAATGTGCCACATTTTCATTATACTCTAACTTAACGCCACATTTATTAGGGAATCGTTGCCCTAATGCTGCAAATCGTTGGTGCATCCATCTTTCACCTGTACCAAGAATTACAAATTGCACATCATAACGTGATTCTAAGAAATGTGCAAATAAATCAGGTAACAAATCTGCCCCTTTTTCAGTAACCATTCTTCCAATAAATGAAATAATTGGCTTTTGAGGGTCCAAATTAAATAATTCACATAATTTTTTTTTATTTAATTGTTTACCAGGTTGCATCGAATCTGCTGAATAATGAAAAGGAATTCTGAAATCTGTTGCAGGGTTCCAAACTTCGGCATCAATTCCGTTCAAGATTCCAATACATTTCTGTTCTTCTCTTACAATCAGTGGTTCTAATCCACCACTATGATACATCAATTCTTGCATGTATGTTTGTGATACCGTTGTCACTTTCCAAGCAGATTTTATTCCACAAGCTAGAGAGTTAAACACACCATTCCACTCTAATAAACCAACTTTATTCCAATAAAATGGTGGCAATAGGCGTGTATTTGCGAAATGATTTTGGCCATGATATTCACCATTATGAATAGTTAATATGGTAGGCACCCTTTCAAGTCGCTCATAAAAAGGACAAGAAGTCATCATAAATGGAATTAAAGCGGTGTGATGATCATGACAATGAACAACATTAGGCAGGGTATCAAATGAATTTATCCAATCTAATAGTGCTTTTTGAAAAGCTATATATCTCTGTATTTCATCAGTGTAACTAAATCCAGATTCATTGTCAAAATAAATACCATTTCTATCAAGTTTGCCAGGTACATCAACTACAAAAAGAGGAAAACCTTCTGTAAAAGACGTTACTTGTTGAATCCTAAAATTTAAAATTTTACCCACTTGTTTCATTTGCCCCTCAAATACCGTGTGAAAATCTTGACCTTCAAACCATTTTGTACGATATTTGGGAATGATTACAAAACAGGTATCTCCATTACCATGAAGATATTTTGGTAGAGCCCCAACTACATCACCTAAACCACCTGTTTTTGCAGCTGGATAGCACTCCATTGACGCATGAATTATAAACATAGTCTCCTAAAATATTTAATTTTACGTTACGTTTCAAGCTAGCCTGAACTTAGTCATAAAGTAACAAGCCTGAATGAATTTCGCTAAATTGTACGTAAAATAATCCAATAATTAATAAAAGAAAAATATGCCTGTCCTATCAATTCAATCTGTGTTAAAGCGCTTTGGTGATTTTGTTGCCGTAAACGCCGTCAGTTTTGATGTAGAACCCTGTCGCATATTCGGAATTTTAGGTCCGAATGGCGCTGGGAAAACTTCAACATTGCGGATGATTAATAATATCACAGCTCCTGATGAAGGAATAATTACCATAAAAGGAGAACCTGTTTCAGAGAATTCGCAAAAGTGGATTGGGTACTTACCTGAAGAAAGAGGTTTATATAAAAAGATGAAAGTTGGCGAACAACTCCTTTATTTGTCACGACTTAAAGGACTTTCAAGAAAAGAAGCTAAGACGAGTATAGATTATTGGTTAGATCGGTTTGAAGCATCAACTTGGGCGAATAAAGAAATAACAGATTTATCAAAAGGGATGCAACAAAAAATTCAGTTCATTGCAACTATTGCCCATGATCCAGAAATTTGCATTTTTGATGAACCATTCTCAGGTTTAGATCCAATTAATTCAGAATTACTTAAAGATGTTATCATTGAATTAAAATCTAATGGGAAAACCATTATTTTCGCTACCCACCGAATGGAACAAGTTGAACAAATGTGTGATGATATCTGTTTATTTAATAATGGGAAAGTTATTCTCAAAGGTGAATTAAACACAGTAAAACAATCGTTTGGAAAGAATACTGTCAATATTTCATTCTCAGGTGAAGCGAGCTTTCTCAATGAACTTGAAAACGTTCGTATTAATAATAAATCAACCAATTTTGCTGAAATCAGACTGTTAGATGGAGCAAATTCTCAACTAATTTTAAGAAAAGCGCTCGATGCTGTTGAGGTATATTCTTATGAATTAGTTCAACCAACTTTAAATGAAATTTTCATCTCAACCGTTCAAGCTGATAATAAATTGGAGTCTTAATATGAATTTAACCAAGCTTAAAATTATAATTGCTCGTGAATTTATGAGCAGAGCAAAAACGAAAACATTTCTACTCTCAACCTTATTAACACCATTATTTATTATAGGGATTACAATAATCCCCATTTTAATAACCACTTGGGATAGTGAAGAAGAAGTAAAAAGTTATGCCGTAATTGACTCAACAGGAAGATTAATCCATTCATTAACACAAAGTTCTCCTAAAAAATATTTTGATGCAACTCTTCAAAGTCTAGATGAACTTAAAGAGTTAGTAAAAAGTGAAGCAATTGCTGGAATTATTATTCTCGATAATGACGTCTATAACGGAAATACTGACCCTGAATTAATTTATCAGACAGGTGGTATTTCTGTTTTTGGAGACATTAGAAAGGAGTTAAATAAAGTTTGGATTGAGTCTCACCTAAGAGCAGAAAATTTATCCCCTGAAATTCAAGAATTACTAAATAAAAGACTCAATATTAAAACAAGTAAACTAACAGAATCAGGTTCTACAAAAGAGGAAAATCAATTTGCTTCATTTGGTCTTGCTTATGTAATGGCTTTTACTATTTATATGGCTCTTTTTGGTTATGGCGCAATAATAATGAGAAGTGTTCTAGAAGAAAAAACGTCACGTATTGTAGAAATTATTATTTCTTCAGTTAAACCAATCGAATTAATGATTGGAAAAGTTCTGGGTGTTGGAATGTTAGGTTTGGTTCAACTTATCACTTGGGTTGTAATGTACACTGGAATTTCAGCAATAGCCGCTCCATTATATTTATTGTTTGCTGGTAAACAAATGGCTGAAACTGTTGCAAGTATACCTGCTGAAGCAGCTGTACCTTTTACTTTACCAGAGTTAGGATTTGGATATATATTGCTTTTCCTAATTTATTATTTGTTGGGATACATTATGTATTCATCACTTTTTGCAGCAGTTGGAAGTGCAGCCGATGCCGAATCTGATGTTCAGCATTTCATGTTTCCAATTATGATTTTTATCATTATCCCGATGATATTACTAAGTAAAGTGGCGACCGAACCAAATTCAGTTTTTGCTATAGCATCTTCCATTTTCCCATTATTTAGCCCAATCTTAATGGTTACAAGACTAGGGGTAACAAATGTACCTTGGTGGGAAGTAACCCTTTCCATTGTGTTAATGTTGGCAATGACTTTTTTCTTAATCTGGATTGCGGCAAGAATTTATCGTGTTGGAATTCTTATGTATGGGAAAAAGCCTACCTATAAAGAGCTAGCGAAATGGATTATGTATAAATAACCTAACACTAAGATTCATTTTAATTTGAACTTTTAAAAAGCTGGTAAATCCAGCTTTTTAATATAAAACTAATTCTAAGGCCTCAGAAACTGTTTCCACTTCTTTAACTACTAAGCCTGAAATATTCATTTTAAACACGTTTGATTTTGGAACAATTGCCATTGTAAATCCCATTTTTTTTGCTTCTTGTAAACGCTGCTCTAATCCTCGAATCGCTCTAACCTCTGCGCCAAGTCCAACCTCCCCTAAAATAATCGTTTTCTCTGTTATTACACGGTCGGTTAATCCACTTGCTAAAGCGCATAAAATTCCTAAATCGCTACTAGTTTCTTGAATTTTGATGCCACCAGCAATATTTAGAAAAACATCTTTAGTACCAATAAAATAACCTGCTCTTTTTTCTAAAACAGCAATTAACAGCGCTAATCTTTTTTGATCAAATCCTGATGCCATTCGCTGAGGCGTACCAAAACTAGATTCTGTTACTAATGCTTGAACTTCCATTAATAATGGCCTGCTACCTTCCATAGAACAAACAACGGCTGAACCACTAATTTCTCTTTGATATTCGGGTAGAAATAATTGGGATGGATTTAAAACATCAAGCAAACCTGATTCACTCATTTCAAAAACGCCAATTTCATGGGTTGATCCAAAACGATTCTTTTGACTTCTTAATAAGCGAAATGCATGATTCTTCTCCCCTTCAAACATTAAAACACAATCTACCATGTGTTCTAGAACTCTTGGCCCTGCAATTTCTCCATCCTTGTTCATGTGTCCAACTGCTAAAGTTGTGACTTTAAATTGCTTGCTATATCGCATTAATAAAGCGGAACACTCTCTAAGTTGAGCAATACTACCCGGCATTGAACTCAGCTCAGTTCTAAAAACGGTTTGTATAGAATCAATGATTAATAAATCGGGTTTAATTTCTGTAGCTTTATCAAGAATTAAATTTATATCTGTTTCGGTGTAAACTAATAGTTTATCTGAGTTAATTGCTAATCGTTTTGCACGTTGAGCTATTTGAGCGGCAGATTCTTCACCTGAACAATATAAAATGGATAAATTTTTGTTTTTCCCGGCAATCTGCAAGGTTAACGTACTTTTCCCAATTCCAGGATCGCCACCAAGTAACACAAACGAACCTGGCATAAATCCACCACCTAAAACTCGATCTAATTCAGGAATATTGGTATTAAATCGATGAGAATGATCTAATTGTATCTCATTTAACTTTAATGGTTTATCAACGGGTGATAGTGAATTAAGCTTAGCTTTATGGGTTTGTGAACTTTCTTTTTGAATAAGACTTTCTTCAAACGTATTCCAAGATTGACAAGATGGACAACTCCCTAGCCATTTTGGTGTTTCATAACCACAAGAATTACAAGTAAATACCGTTTTTGCACGAGCCATATCTCTTATTTATTAATTTTTTGTTCAACTTTTTTATTGATGTACCACATTGCTCCCCAAGCACCAAGACCTACACTAACATAATAACCTATAAAACGCCACATAAATATTGCAAGTGCAATAAATCCCTTTCTCGGCATTATCGTTCCCATAAATAAAGCAAAAAGACCTTCAAATCCACCTGCACCACCAGGAGTTGGCACAAACAAGCCTGCTAAGTGTAAGGCAAAACTACGAAGAAAACTCAGAATAACATCTGATTGACCAAAACTCAATATAATTGAAACAGGAATTGCAATACGCGACATCCAAGACAATGATGATAAAAAGAAAGCGTACAAGATAAAAGAGAATGGTTTTTTACGAAGTTCATTTGCCGTTTCTTCTAATTCTTCACTTTGACTCTCAACTTTACTTTTATATTTCTTTAAAATTGGGAGTGAAAATATTTTCTTAACAGCTACTCTTAGAATTTTTGGATTAATTAAAACGCTATAGGCTAATAAAGATGAATAAACTAATAATGCGATATAAATTAGAATCATAAGTGATTCACCAACCCAACCAGCATTTCTAGGTACTACATCAAAATAAATTCCACTTATTAATAAAACAGGAATTGCTAAAGCAAACCAAATTTGATCTAAAAGCACTCCATATAAAGTAATTGCCGTTGCTTTTCCTAAACTTACAGACTCCTTTCCCATTGCATATAAAGCCATTGGAGCCCCACCCACAGTTGTTGGCGAAACGGCTGAAGTAAAGTCCCAAACTAAAACAATTCTAAATGATGCAGCCCAACTTAATTGCTTTTCTGATAAATAACGAAACTTTGCCGCCGAAAACCAGACTCGAAGAATTGAAATCACTAGAGCAATAATCAATCCTGGCATTCTTCTTAACTCTAACTGCGCTAATATTCCAGGTGTGTAAGTGTAATAAAAAACTAAAGCTAACCCACCTAAACTTAATACCAAAGACAAAATGATATATCTAACTTGAACAATCTTATCAATTGTTTTTTTTTCTTTTTCAGGAAGTTCATCAAAAGAGTTATTGTAAGTGTTGACAGCTGTCATACTTTTCTAATTGAGTGATAATATATCGATAAAAATGACCCATTTTATAATCTACAAATGTACAGATTCTATTAACAAAAAAGGCTTACCAAAATAGGTAAGCCTCGTAACGCATAATAAGCAAACTAGTTATGCAAAATTCTATTACGGGTTTAAAAAACTTCCTGAATAGGTTGTAATAATTGCTGTATTTACAGCGTATTCACATTGTTTAGGTCTTCAAACGCCTTTTTCAGTCTTGCAACAAATGTTTTTTCACCTTCGCGCAACCAAACTCGTGGATCGTAAGTCTTTTTATTTGGAGCATCATCACCCTCTGGATTGCCAATTTGAGATTTTAAATATTCCGCTTTGGCACCCATATAATCTCTGATACCTGTCATATAGGCGTATTGCAAATCGGTATCGATATTCATTTTTATTACACCATAACCAATTGCTTCACGAATCTCTTCAACACTAGAACCAGAACCACCATGGAAAACAAAATCGATATGATTATGTTCGAGACCATATTTTTTCGAGATATACTCTTGAGAATTTTTTAAGATTTTTGGTGTTAATTTTACGTTTCCTGGTTTATAAACGCCGTGAACATTGCCAAATGCTGCTGCAATGGTAAATCTAGGACTGACTTTACTTAGTTCTTCATAAGCATAAGCTACTTCTTCAGGTTGAGTGTATAGTTTTGAAGAATCTACATCACTATTATCAACACCATCTTCTTCGCCACCAGTGACACCTAGCTCAATCTCTAATGTCATGTTCATTTTAGACATTCTTTCAAGATATCTTTTACAGATTTCCATATTTTCTTTGATGGGTTCTTCTGATAAATCAATCATGTGAGAACTGAATAAGGATTTTCCTGTCTCTGCAAAATGTTTTTCACTCGCATCTAAAAGACCGTCAATCCATGGCAATAATTTTTTTGCACAATGGTCGGTGTGTAAAATTACTGTAGCTCCGTAAGCTTCAGCCAATGTATGAACATGTTTTGCACCTGCAATTGATCCTGCAATAGCAGCTTTCTGATTTGTGTTGCTCAAACCTTTTCCAGCATTAAACTGACCACCACTATTTGAAAATTGAATAATCACGGGAGAATTTAAATCTCTAGCTGTTTCAAGAACGCCGTTAATTGTATTGGAACCAATTACGTTTACTGCTGGAATTGCAAATCCGTTAGCTTTAGCATGTTTAAAAATAGCTTGAACTTCGTCTCCAGTTGCAACACCTGGTTTAATATTATGTGTCATTGTTTTTAGCCTAAATGTTTGGTTTTTGTTTAACCAAAGATAGACAAATCTAGACCGTTATAAAAAATATTCTATAGATTAACGTTCTTTCTCTAAGTGTACCGATGAACAAAATACACTTAAACGAATACCAAGTGAAATAAATTTTGAATGTTACTACTCAAATTTGGACTTAGACCTTTTGTAAAGTTTATTAATTTATAAGAAGGTTCATTTTGCAAAATAAATAAAAACAATATTCTATGCGCAAAATTTAGCTCTTATTTCACATACGTCATTTCGTCGAGCTACGCCCTAGCATCTCAGTTTTAGAACTTAACCTATTCAAAAGTACTAGCTTATAGTCTAAAAAAATTTTGAACAGAGATAGCACTTCGTGGTACTTCGAATCGTGTCGGAGCACGGAATGCCCATTATTTTGCAAAAACCAGTGAAGTTTGCTTAGAAACGAAGTACGAATTTGTGTTACTATTACCATAAAACGCATCTTACAAGTTCCTACATTTAGATATTTAGAATCTCTATTAGATTCATCTATAATAATAATTAGCACTTGTGGTTGGCAATGTAATATTTTATCTAAAGAATTACATTGCATCATTAAAACTATTTAAGTGTCTCAATCATTAATCCTCCACAAAGGACTCTTGCTGGAAGGCTGAGTCCTTTTTTATTGAACAACTATTAATTTTCCCAATCTTCTAAGTTGATTTTGTGCTTTGCCCCCTTACCTAAAACTGAGAATTCGCCGATTATTACTGAATATTACTTCACAATGTAAGTAAAATTATATCAAACACATAGATAACTACCATACAATTAAATTCTAATTTTATTATTTAGGTAAATTCAATTACAAAAAAAGAATTGAAAAATAATCTGTAATTCAGAATAAATTTCAATTCCCCTTAAAATTAAAGGTTCGTGAAACACAAAAATGAGATTTACGAACTCTAATTATTTTGATGGTTTATTTAATATACCTCAACCATTGTTCGGTCACTAGACTTCACATTATTTTTAAAATCATTCCAATCCCATTCTTCAACAGGTTTGTTAGCAATATTTCGTCCAGCTTTCATATAATCGTAATAACCTAGACTAGCTAAGTTTGAATAAATTCCAGCTTCCATGCCTTCAAGACCACAGATATAAATCAAGGTATTATCTTTTGCAAAAATTGGAGATAAGAGTTCTTTGTGATCTAAAATTAAATGTTGAACATACGTTTTAGTCCCGTCGGCTCTTCTACCTTCGCGAGATATAGCAATCTTATAATGAAAGTTTGGATAGTTAGTTGCTAAGTCATTCAACCATTTATAATACAATAAGTCTGTAGTGTATGGCGTACCAAAAAGTAACGCAACTTCGCCTGTGAAACCAGAATCAAGCAAATCAATTAAAAAACCTCTAAAAGGAGCAATTCCAGTCCCAGTTGCAAAGAAAACATAATTACAATCATTTTTGTTTTCAGGCAAAATAAAACGTTTACCACTTGGTCCAGAAACCAAAATAGTATCACCAGGTTTTCTACTACACAAATAGTTTGAACAAACGCCCGTGTATAATTCTTGCGTTTCCCAATTTTCATCAACAACACGTTTTACCGTTGTTGAAACTAAATTTGGGTTTCCTTTTTCACCAATTGATGGTGATGAAACTGAGTACAACCGCACTTTATGAGGTTTCCCGTTAGTATCCGTTCCAGGAGCAATTACTCCAATACTTTGACCTGTTTTAAATTGACCTACAAGTGATGTTCCAGAAACATCAATAGTAATATGTCTTATAAAATTAGGACTTGACTCTAATGTGCAAATTTTACTTTCAACAATTTTTGCTTCAACTGGTTCTTTTGGCTTTACAACATTAATCGGTAAGTCTGGAAATGTAAACATGGTAATTTTTAAAATTCGTTATTTGGATTCCGAAAAATAACTGTTGAACATCAAGAATAAAAGTGAGAACTATCTTTTTTTTGATAAAAAAAGTACGATTACTTCATTTTGATTTCTAGAGTTGATATAATCTTATTTAAATTTTATTTCAATTTAAATAATAAGTCCAATCCCAAAAGTCGATTCTTTCGGTTTTCACCCTTCCAAATCTTACGAATTCGACGAATAGTTTGCTAAAACCTGCTTTTCGGAGTACACTCAATAATCGATATTTACATTCCAATTGCCATCTAAAATAATCTAATCCCTATTTAGTACATTTCAAAATCATTAGCTTATAATGCTTTAGCTTATTATTATATAATCTGTAAAAAAATGTGATTAATATTAACCTGAGTTCTTTTAAGAATTAATACATTAATTTTAGTTATAACCCAGCCTAAATAAGTATGAATGGTATTTGGCTCAGAAGTGCAATCTCAAATGTAAGCTCAAATTAGGTCAGATTTGGATCAAAACCAAGAATGATTTCTTGATGGTTTTGAGATTTTGAACTAGAATTTCGTGTGAGTTTGGTTGACAGCGGACGCTGTCTTTGTTTTTTAGCACCAACGGACGTTGGCGCTAGAAGTGGTTAGCACCAATGGACGTTGGCGCTAGGAGTGGTTAGCACCAACGGACGTTGGCGCTAGAAGTGGGAGCACCAACGGACGTTGGCGCTAGAAGTGGGACGTTGGCGCTAGGATAGTTTTTTTGCAGTGTTAATGGGTTTCACCCTAGTTTTTTTATTTATGCCATATAGAACGTTTAATTTAAAGCTTTTGCTTTTTAATAAACGCTGCATACCATTTTGCAGAGTTTTTTGGAACCCTTTCCAACGTGTTAAAATCAACATAATAAAGACCAAAACGCTTTGAAAACCCATGCGCCCATTCAAAATTGTCCATAAAAGACCAAGCAAAATACCCTCTTAAATTCACCCCATCCGCTATAGAGGCTCTACAAGCTTCGATATACTCAGAATGATATTCTAATCGATCCTGATCGTCAATTTCACCATTTATTATACAATCTTTATCTGCATAACCATTTTCTGTTATGTAAACATCTGGGTTTGCATACCTTTCTTTTATCCAATTCAAAAGCTTCCTTAAGCCCCAAGGCACAACTGCCCATTTCATATCAGAAAATTTCCAATCAGGACTCACCGATAATGCCACATCTTGATCTTCAGATATCCCTCCATTACCATATACATTTTGTCCATCAACCGAAACATCATGTGAAGCATACATTGTTGTGTAATGATTTAAACCAAAGAAATCTGAACTCCCTTTAATAAGTTTTTTTTCTTCTAAAGTAAACTTTGGTAACCTTTCACCAAGTCTTTCTTTCATCACTTTAGGATAGTCGCCTAAATAAATAGGATCTGCAAACCAACCAAGAAAAAATTCAAGTGATCGTTGAGCTGCTTCAACATCTTCAACTTTATTAGTTAATGGTTCTCTCCAGTCACAATTATTTGAAATTCCAATAACTGAGCCATCTCTCTGATAGTTTTCTCGATACAATTTCACCGTTTCAGCATGAGCCAGAATTAAGTGATGTGCAACAAGATAAGGTTCAGATTTTGAAACTCTGCCGGGTGCAAATACACCTACTCCATGCCCCAAAATAGCAACAACCCAAGGCTCATTAAACGTTATCCAATTATCAACACGATCACCAAAATGCTTGAAACAAGTTTCCGCATAATGAACAAAGTGTTTAATCGTATCTCTACTTAACCAACCACTATGTTCTAGTTGAAGTGCTAATGGAAGATCCCAGTGATAAAGTGTTACCCAAGGTTTTATTCCATTCTTTAGCAGTTCATCAATCAAATTATTATAAAACTCAATGCCTTTTTTATTGACTTCACCTTTGCCATCAGGTAAAATTCTTGCCCATGAAATCGAAAATCGGTACGCATCAACACCCATATCTTTCAGAATTTTGACATCGTCTTTAAATCTATGGTAATGATCGTTGGCAACATTTCCATTGTCATTATCATTAATTTTTCCTGGAATACTGCAAAATGCATCCCAAATTGATGGACCTTTTCCATCAATGTTGTGGGCACCTTCAATTTGGTAGGATGATGTCGCACATCCCCAAACAAAATTTTTATCAAAAGTCATTAAATACTGCTTTCTAATTCATTTCTTCTTTTGTCCAGATCAATCTGAATAGTTTCCATTAATTGTGTACCAAGTGGATAAAAAATCATTACTAAGGCACCTAAAAAAGCAATTATTGCTGGAATCCAACTCATTAACCAAATCATACCTGTCCGAGCCCCCTCAATAGAAGCGGGATCAGATCCTATGTAATTAAAACCTGCCAAAACAAATCCGATTACAGCACCTGCAACACCACCACCAAATTTTGTAGAAAGAGAACCTGCAGAATAGATGAGACCGGTTGCTCTCCTACTATTTTTCCATTCAGAATAATCTGCTACATCACCAAGCATAACAAATAACAAAGTTGGGAACATGGCTGAAAAGAATTCGGAAATACAACCAAATATAAAAATGGCTTCAATATCCCCTGATTTCAAGAAAAGAATAGGAATTGAAAACAGACCAGATAAAATAAGAGCTGAAATAAATAGATTTTTTTTACCAAATCTTCGACCTAATGGAGTTGCAATTGCCACACCAGCAATTGATGCCATCATCAGAGATACCATATAAGTAGAAGCCGCTATCTCCTGATTCAAGAAATGTGTAAAAT
>CAZNTR010000103.1:0-13771 GCA_964575925.1 uncultured Chitinophagales bacterium | reverse complement strand
TCAGAAACACCTTCTTTAACATCAATTAAAGCCATTCCTTTTACAAAAGCAATTTGCCCAATTGATTCAGAACCGATATTAGCAGACTCGCAAATTACTCTAACTAAAGCACCTTTACGTAAATCTCTGTTAACACCTTCAACCACAAATGTTGACATTCCAGCTTCCGGGCCTACGGGTCGGTCGCGTCTTTCAGGACGGTCTGAACGTGGCCCTCTAGCAGCACGGTCGCCACCTCGATTGCTGCGATCTGAACGTTCTGGTCTTGAAGTGCGATCATCTTCTCTTCCACGCCTATTTCTTTCGGCTACATTTTCAAGTGGACGAGCGTTCCGATAATATTCTAAGAATCGATTAAATTCAATAGAAACAAATCGTTTAATCAACTCTTCTTTGCTCATTTCAGCCAATTGTTCGTAAACAGAAGTCATAAATGGTTCAATTTCTTTTTCGTTAACAGTAACGTTTGCCATTTTATTAATCATAGCAAATAACTGTTTTTCGCAAATCGCTTCACTACTAGGAATAGTTTCCAATTGGAGACGTAAGCCAGTTTGTCTCTCAATTAAATAGATACGACCTTTTTCTCTTGTGTTTACAAGAGCTATTGAAATACCTTGTTTACCAGCTCTACCTGTTCTACCACTTCTGTGAGTATAACTCTCGATATCGTCAGGTAAATTGTAATGAATTACGTGTGAAACACTGTCAACATCAATTCCACGAGCTGCAACATCCGTAGCGACTAAAATAGTAATCGATTTCTCACGGAAACTACGCATGACTTGATCACGTTGCCCTTGGGATAAATCACCATGTAGTGATGCTGATGGATAGCCATCTTTAATTAATTTTTCAGCAACTTGTTGCGTTTCCATACGAGTACGGCAAAAAATAATACCGTAAATATCTGGGTAGAAATCCAACAAGCGTTTTAACGCATTATAACGATCACGTTCGTGAATCAAAAAACCAAAATGTTCAATTGTTTTTTGAGCTTCGTTTTTTGAACCAATAGTAACTTCTACAGGATCGTTCATGTATGTTCTCGCAATTCGTTCTACATCTTTAGGAAATGTAGCAGAGAATAACCAAACGTTCTTATCCTTTGGAGTATCAGAAAGAATTTTGTCGATATCCTCCTTGAAACCCATATCTAACATTTCGTCGGCTTCGTCGAGAACAACCGTTCTGATATGTGAAATGTTAGCTTCGTTGCGATCCATTAAGTCCATTAAGCGGCCTGGAGTTGCTACAATAATTTGAACACCTTTTCTTAAAGCAAAAATTTGATCACGAATAGATGAACCACCATAAACAGCTAAAATCCATGTTTTAGGCATATTAACTGCAAAGGATTGAATTTCGTTTGTTATCTGAAGACAAAGTTCCCGTGTTGGACATAAAATTACAGCTTGAACTTCTTTTAATGTAGGGTCTAATTTCTGTAATAATGGTAATCCAAATGCTGCTGTTTTTCCTGTTCCTGTTCCAGCTAAAGCAATTAAATCGGTGTTGTCGGTTAATAATAAGGGAACGGTTTGTGTTTGAACTGGGGTAGGATTTTCGAATCCTTTGGCCACTACGGCCTCTAAAATTGGGGCACTTAGCCCGAATGAGTCAAAAGACATGGAGATATATTTGATTATTTGAAAAAAATGCGGATCAGGACGGATTTGCAGGTTGACTAAAAAGCCGGCTTAACAACACAATACCTATAAAGATACGAAAAATACACGGATAAATGTTTGATTCTTAAAAAGGAATACAATGCAAAACTTTAGTCACTATCAAGAAAATCAGTCCAATTTAAAGTGAAAGTTGAAATCAGAATTACATTTCTTTAGATAGAGTAGTATATTTATAAATGATTTTTTCTCAAGCAATTCCTACAATCCCCTTACGTCCAGTACCAAGAAATGGGTGCATCGCTCTAACTTCACCAGCTTCAAGTCCAGATCCCAAAAAATTGCACAGGGGAATTGCCTATTTAGAACAGCGTGGTTATTCAGTACGTGTTGGCCAAACCTGTTACAGTAAAACTGATTATTTGGCTGGAGACGACGCATTGAGAGCCAATGAGTTTCTAGATTTTATTGAAGACGATTCAATTGATGCTGTTTTTTGTACTCGTGGTGGATTTGGAAGTATGAAAATCCTCAGAATGCTTGATTTTGATCTTATCAAAGAAAAGAGAAAACTACTTGTTGGTTTTAGCGATATAACGAGCCTTTTATTGGCCATTTATGCTAAAACAGGTGTTCCAGGAATTTCTGGAATGATGCCTGTTTATCATTTTTCAGCTGATTTTATTCCTAAAAATGAAGAACAGCAATTTTGGTCTCTTGTTGAAACAGGAGAGTTTGAATACGAATTTTCTCAACCTTTAACTAAATTAAACGATGTTGAGGAATTTATTTTTTCTGGACCAATTCTGGCTGGTACACTTTCTTTACTTACAAAACTTTTAGGAACTCCTTATGAACCAAATTTTAACGGTCATATACTCCTAATAGAAGACATTGGCGAGCGTACTCATAAATTGGAAAGTTACTTCGAACATCTATCTTTAAGTGGCGCTTTAAACGATTCAGTGGCCTTGCTATTAGGTGAATTCACACCTGCTGAATCTGAAGAATACTCAGAAGTGCCTAGCCATGAACAACTGATTAATCGTGTTTTTAAAAATTATCGCAAGCCATTTTACTCAAATTTAAATTACGGACATATTCCAAATTTACTGTCTGTAGGGATTGGTTTACCGTTGGAGTTCTCCATTTTAGAAAAAGCATCGGTTAGAACACTTAATAATTTGTTTGAATGAGTAAGAAAAAAATTGTCGTATTAGCTTCTGGCAGCGGTTCAAATTTTCAGTCGATAATTAATTCAGTTGATGCAGGAGAAATCAATGCTGAGATTTCTGGATTTATTACGAATAATCCTAGTGCATCTTCGATTGAACGAGCTAAAAGAGCAGGTATTTCCGCTTTGGTAATTGCTGAAAAATATTTTTCCACTTATGACGAATATGTAGAGAGTTTATTAAAACATCTCGCTCTTTTTGAGGCTGAACTTATTGTTCTTGCTGGGTATATGCGAAAAATACCTATATCCATCATTTCAAAATATGAAGGTAATATCTTGAATATTCACCCTTCTTTATTGCCCAAATTTGGTGGAAAAGGAATGTTTGGAATGCATGTTCATCGTGCAGTAATTGAAGCGGGTGAAAAAGAATCAGGTTGTACGGTTCATCTTGTGACTCAAGAATATGATGAAGGACCCATTTTAGCACAAGCAATTGTTCCCGTTTTAGCAGAGGACACCGCAGAAGAACTTCAAAAAAGAGTGTTAAAAGAAGAACATCGCCTCTACCCTGAAGTATTAAAAAAGTTATGCTCTAACGCTTCATCAAATTGATTTTATTTTACTTAATCATTAACCATAAATATTGATATCTGTGGCACTTAAACCCTTATCAACCCTTCCTAAGCATGCCTTACCTATTAAACGAGCATTGCTTTCTGTATCCGATAAAACCGGAATTATTCAATTAGCTAAAGCTTTATCAGAAAATGGAACTGAACTTATTTCAACCGGTGGAACTGCAGCGGTGATTAAACAAGCTGGAATTCTAGTAAAAGACGTTTCAGAAATTACAGGATTTCCTGAGTGTCTTGATGGCCGAGTTAAAACTTTGCATCCCATGGTTCATGGTGGAATTTTAGCAAGAACTTCGCATCAACCTGATATGGATGAATTAGTAACTTTTGGGATTACGCCAATTGAATTAGTGGTTGTGAATTTATATCCATTCAAAAGCACCATTGAAAAGCCAGGAACAACTTTAGCGACTGCGGTTGAGTTTATTGATATTGGCGGTCCAACTATGGTTCGTGCTTCAGCTAAAAACTTTGCTCACGTTTGTATTTTAACCAATCCAAATCAATACGCAGGCTTTATCGCTGAGTTAAGTAACTCAAAATCAATTTCTTATGAAACAAGATTAGAATTGGGAAGAGCTGCTTTTAATCATACAGCAGCCTATGATTCCGACATTGCAAACTATTTGAATGGGTTAAAATCAGGTGAGGAAATGCCTGATTCTGTTTATGTTTATGGTGATAAAGCTCATGATTTGCGTTACGGTGAAAATCCGCATCAAAAAGCAGGGATTTATGGTAATCCATCATCTTATATAAACTGTTTTCATGGAAAACAACTCAGTTATAACAATTATTTAGACGTTGATGCTGCCCTTCGTCTCATTTCTGATTTTGAAAACGCAGCACCAACTGTTGCTATTTTTAAACATACCGTTCCTTGTGGAGTTGGAACCGCATCAAATGTATTAACCGCTTATGAGAGAGCGTTTTCAGCAGATAAAGTTTCTCCTTTTGGTGGCATTGTAATTGCCAATAAACCACTTGATTTAGAAACAGCTCAAGCTATTGATAAAGTTTTTACTGAAATCGTTATCGCGCCTGAGTTTTCTGTTGAAGCGGAAGAATTGCTAAAGAAAAAAGCGAATCGTCGATTGATAAAGCAATTACGCAGTCTTAAAGGTGATAAATCGGTTCAATTCAAATCCATTTTTGGCGGAGTTTTATATCAACAAGCGGATACGGTTTCTTATTCAGGCGATGCTATTAAAGTTGTAACTAAACGACAGCCAAGCGAAAAAGAATTAGCTGATTTAGTTTTTGCGTGGAAAGTCTGTAAACATGTAAAATCTAACGCAATTGTTTATGCAAAAGATGGGGTAACCACAGGAATTGGAACAGGTCAAACAAGTCGCGTTGATTCCTCTGAACAAGCAATTGCAAAAGCAGAAAAAGAAGGACATGATTTAATAGGATCTGTAATCGCTTCTGATGCGTTTTTCCCATTTTCTGATGGCGTTGAAGCTGCGGCCAAAGCTGGAGTAACAGCAGTAATTCAACCAGGAGGCTCGATACGAGATGAAGAAGTAATTGCAATGGCTGACAAATATAATTTAGCCATGATATTTACAGGCGTAAGACATTTTAGACATTAATAGAAACTACTCGTTTGATAATTGTCAATTGTAAATTGACAATTATCAAACTTATTTAGCATTTTAAGACTGTAGCCTGAGCTTGAATTCAATAAATTGGGGATGAATAATGCCCCTATCAAGACGGAATTTGCCCGTTTCCTTCGAAATTTTTGCCGAGCTGGGTTTGAGGGATTTCAACACTAATCCTAGTTTAAATTTAAACACTCTGATTTAAAGATTTTTAAACGCTTCTGTTTCTAAAATTGAAATTGGTTCTTGTTCCGTTTCATCTTGAACATTAATTACATCAAAATTGCGAATATCGACATAATCGTGAAATTCTTCAGAAGTGTTTATAATTACGCCGCCTAACAAAAATATTTTCTCACAATTAAACTCATTGCGTGACATCTTAATAAGGCGTTTTATTTGCTTATTAATATTATAATAAGCAACTTCTGTAATTTCTCTGTTTGGATTTTCAGCTAGTAGTATCTGATGTTTAAACGGCTTTAAGGTACGTTCTAAAAACACTTGTTGATAATCATACTCCTCCCCAATTGGAACATAGATATCTAAGCCTTCTTCTTCTCTTCTAAAACGATCGAGGGCTAACATTAAGGCTCCACAGCTATTTGTTAATCTTTTTTGTCCAAAACGCCTCATTCGTCCCAATTCGCCTTCGTCAGTTATTCCAATATGTGGCCCATAAAAAATGAATGCATCCCCACCATCAGGAATATGATGTGAATAAGCAACCATTCCTGTAAACCCAGAAAATGGCAAGCCACCTAAACCCCCCATTGAAAATGGACGTTGCAAAACTCTTCTAAAATCAGTTGAAACATTTATGTCATCTGAACAAACAGATGTTGCAAATAACATCTGTTTTAGATTAGACTTATACTCTTTATGTAATAAAGTTAGATAGCTATCGGTAATTTCTTCACCCGTTTTTGCATTCGAATAATGGTCGAGAATCAATCTTTCTATTTCTAAACTCATAGTATTATTGAACTTATTTATAGTTTATTTCTTTATATACATGATGTATTTCATAAAGCATCATTTATATTCGGTTTATAAAAGTATAATTGAATTCATTCATTTTTTAAGCATACTTAGCATTAAAATGCCATTAGAGTTAGTTAAAAGAGATTACCTCAAAAAGCATTATTCCAATTTTAACCCCTCCTCTTCCCATTTGTATTTAATAAATCTATTTTTTTGATACCTTCACTCAATATCAAAAATTATAAAAGCTGAGCTTACTCAAACGTTAAAAATAGAATTGAATAGTCAAGGTATTAACCTTTCTGTTTGTGAACAATATGTTTATTTAAAAGTAGTTTTGAGTAAAATATTCGGCAAATTTGAAGGATTTGGATGAGTGTAAAGTGAAAAAAATAGCTTAATTGAGCTTACCACTTGTTTTGATACTACTTTTAAGCGTTCGATATTAATGTCTCATACGAAAGAAAGAAAGGATTATAAATCACTATTTAATAGTTAATGGCTGAAAATCGACAACATCGACATTCAGGAATGAGTTCAAATTAGATATTCACAAATAATGGTTTCCTCAAAACTTTAAACAAGGCTTTGCATAAAAAGCTTTTCACACATTCATTCCTAGAAACTCGATTCTTATCTTCTGCATCAGAAACAACTAGAAACTACCCAAATCTCAATTTTGTTGATGAGGCTAGTTTTCTCAAACTCTTCTAAAAAAACACCCATCCCAAATGGGCATATTCAAATCTAATAAAATTAGATCAGGTAACTTATTTCCAGATTCACTTACTGAAATTAACTGATCAATTGCTTTTTTCCGTTATCAACAACTAAAATTTTTTCGGCAATATTTAAACTTTCTAGTAGCCAAAGTGCTGTAAAAACATAAATATAATCATCGTAGATAACATAAATAAGCTTAAATTTCATTACAAGTTATAAACATAATAAGATTGAGCGTACTCCGAAAAGTAGTTTTTAACAAGATATTCGTCGAATTTATGGGATTTGGAAGGGTGTAATCCGCAAAAATCGACTTTTCAGAGTTGACTCAAGATTTCAATATAATTACTCAAATTCGGACTTGAACCTTTTGTAAAGTTTATTAATTTTTTAAAAGGTTCAATTTTACAAAAAAATAAATAACAATAATATAAGCGCAAAATATAGTTTTTATTTCACATACGTCATTTCATCATGCTGGGCTCCGACCCAGTATCTCAGCCTAAGAACTTAACCTATACAAAAGAACTGTTTATGGCGTAAAAAGATAGTAAACAGAGATAGCATTTCGGGGTTCTTCAAATCGTGTCGGGGCGCGGGATAACCTTTATTTTGAGAAACCCGTGAAGTTTGCTTAGAAACGAAGTCCGAATTTGAGATAATTAACACACTCTATGTAAATATGGAATAAACTACATCTATCAAGTAAAAAAATGTTTAAACACTAAATACCCTAGCAAAAAAATCAGGGGATTAGATAAAACAGGACGGATTTATTTAAATTGTATTATTCTGATATTCATAACCTAAAATGTTCGATCAATGAAATTACTTTTTATTTTCATTTTAACTTTAATTGGACTCCATTCGTTTCAGCCGATTGAAGCGCAAGTATTTACTCGACAAGATAGTCTGCGTGGCTCCATAACTCCAGAACGTGAATGGTGGGACTTGAATTATTACCGTTTAAGCATTTCTGTTCATCCTGAAGATTCTACAATTTCTGGAACAAATGAAATTTACTTTTCAGCACTTAAAAATGGAAAAATACTTCAAATTGAGTTACAAGAACCGCTAAGAATTGAATCCATTAAACAAGCAGGAAAAACGCTTCAATGGAAAAAGGACGGATATACTTATTTTGTGAATCTAAAAAAAGAAGTTAAATTGGGAACGAAAAGCAGTATTATTATTACCTATACGGGAAAACCAGTAATTAGTAAAATGCCGCCTTGGGATGGCGGATTTACATGGAAATACGATACAAATGGAAAACCGTTTATAGCGACTTCTGTACAGGGTGAAGGTGCAAGTCTGTGGTGGCCAAACAAAGACCACATGTATGATGAAGTGGATAGTATGAGTATTTCTTTAACTGTACCGAAAGGTTTAATTGGTGTTTCTAACGGTCGACTTCGTTCCAAAACTGTTTTAGTAGACAGTTCAGTTACCTTTCTATGGCATGTTTCAAATCCGATAAATAATTATGGAGTAAATGTTAATATTGGTGATTATGTTCATTTCGGTGAAAAATATACTGGAGAGAAAGGGGAATTAGATTGTGATTATTGGGTTTTAAGCTCTGATTTAGAAAAAGCGAAAATTCAATTTAAAGATGCTAAAAGAACATTAGAAGCGCTTGAGCATTGGTTTGGTCCATATCCGTTTTATGAAGACAGTTATAAACTAGTTCAAGTTCCTTATTTAGGAATGGAACATCAAAGTTCGGTTACCTATGGAAATGGATTTAAAAATGGCTACCGAGGCACCGACTTAAGTAAAACAGGCTGGGGCTTAGAATTTGATTTCATTATTGTTCATGAGTCAGGTCACGAGTGGTTTGCTAACAATATTACCTATAAAGATATGGCAGACATGTGGATACACGAGAGTTTTACCAATTACTCAGAGAGTTTATTTTTAGAGTATTTCTACGGAAAAAATGCAGGGTATGAATATGTTAGAGGTTTAAGAAAACGAATTTCAAATGACAAGACGATAATTGCTCCCTATAATGTGAATACTTCAGGTTCAGGTGATATGTATTATAAAGGGGCAAACATGCTTCATACTATTAGACAATTGGTCCCTTCTGATTCTATTTGGAGAGCAATGCTTAGAGGTTTAAACAAAGAGTTTTATCACAAAACCGTACAAACAGAAGAAATTGAATCCTATATTAGCAAAACGTTAAATTTGAAACTTGATAAAATATTTGATCAGTATCTAAGAGATATACGCATTCCTGTTTTACAGTATTATTTTCAAGATAAAACGGTTTTTTATAGATGGAATCAAACGGTGAAGGGTTTTGAATTACCGATTCAAACAACCATCAACGATTCAACATTTTTGATTAAACCAACCGCAGCTTGGAACTTTGTTCAAACAGAATATGAAAAAAAACCTATTATATCTTTTGACCCGAATTTTTATATAACACCGATGGATTTAAGTGTAGAAAGCAGTTTCAAAAAGAAAAACGAATAAGTTGGTAGATTTTAAATAAGATAGTCGACTTAAACAAAATGCCCATTTCAGCTAAACAAATAAGTTATTTTTACAACTATTAATAGCGTTTTTATTAAGCAAGTTGAAGTTACGCTAAGTCTGAAATCCGAATTTGTGAAAAAGCTTAATCTTACTTTTAAAATTAGTTTTCAGTACTCTAATCAGCATGTTACACGATTTGATTGGGTTTAAAACGAAAATAATCGAATTTTAAGAGAGGACACAAGTTTATATTATCTTACAATTTGATGAATGAGCTAACATCAAAAGTAGTTTTCAGCAACATTTTCGATGAATTCGAAGAATTTGTAAGAGTTTAAACCGAAAATATCGACTTTTTAGAGTAGGCTTATAAATAATTAGTTCAAATTGTAGTTCAACTATCTCACTTCAACATTTAATTTATAAATCAGATTCAGTTCTCTTCAATCAAATCCATATTTTATTATTTGTTATAATTAAGAACGGAAACTTTCAAAAAAATAGCATTGATTTATTCATTTTGTATAGCCCGAATTTGAGTTTTTAGGTGAATAATAACTTCGATTCGTACTAAAGACTGAATCAGATTAATTTATTTCAAAAATGTAGGTAAACATAACTGCAATCTGTAAATTATAGTTCTACTTCTGATAAAAAAGAAAACTATGTATTCACTTGAAAATGATTTACTTAAAGCGACATTTAAACCACGCTGTGGTGAGCTTTCATCCCTAATTAATAAAGCTACAGGAATTGAGCATATTTGGTCCGCTAATCCAACGATTTGGCCATGGCATGCTCCCATTCTATTTCCAATAGTCGGAAGCCTAAAAGATGATACCTTATTTGCAGAAGGAAAATCTTATTTTTTATCAAGACATGGTTTTTTTAGAAACTCAATTCCAATTGTTGAAAATCATACCGAAAGGAGTATTACTTTTTTATTGTTAAGTGATGCTCAAACTCTTGAAGTGTACCCTTATGAATTTGAATGCAGAGTTCGGTTTACTCTTTTAGACCATTCCATAAAACAAGAATTTTTAGTTAAAAATACAGATTCAAAAAGAATTTATTTTGCCATTGGTGGGCATCCTGCCTTTACTGTTCCTTTTACTGATTCAGAATCCTACTCAGATTATTATCTCGAATTTGAACGCGCTGAACGCTTAGATCGAAGTATGTTATCAACTAAAGGGTTATTCACAGACGAAATTGAACCTGTTTTAGTAAGTGGAAATATCATTCCGCTTTCTTACACTTTATTTAATAATGATGCGCTTGTTTTCAAATCAATAGTTTCAAGAAGCGTAACAATTCGTTCAAAATCGCACACCGCTTCATTAAAAGTTGAATTCAAAGATTTCCCATATTTAGGTCTTTGGGCAAAGCCTAATGCTAATTTTGTTTGTATTGAACCCTGGATTGGCTGTGCCGATTCTGAAAAAGGACATGTTGATATTCGTAATAAAGAATTGGTTCAAGATCTTTTACCAGGTGAAGATTTTTTGGCTTCGTTTACAATTAGTGTGATTTAACTACGAACCTGAGTTCGAGGTAAGCAATTAGAATAACTCAGGTAAAATTAAATTCGTCCCTTAGGTTTAATAAAGCGATTTGGAAAGGGTTTTGCTAGAAAATAAGGACTTAAAAAAAGCGCACAGTTTACAGAATGATACAGGCGCAAATTACTCGCCTAAGTACGTCTTATAGTATAATTTTATCCTGTATCAATTCATGCAGGGCTCTGAGCCAGCAACTCTACTTAGCTTCGTATAAATTAAAGATGTAATAGCTAAGTAAATGCGAGTTCACCATTGCTTATTCTAATTTTTGATTAAATCATTAAACTAATCATTAACACGAACTCAGGTTACTAAAAATTTGATTCTTATCAAATTGAAAACTAGAAATAGAATTAACCTGAATTCAAATAGGATATCAACGTTTGTGAAAAAAAACCAGCGTGAGTTCAATCTATTCTAAATATAATATCACCTAAGCTGTTATTATCTATGAGAATTTTGCTTAAATAGCTACTTAAACATAATTTTCATAACTGAATTTCCTGAAATTAAATGATAATCAGGTCATCAATGAAGTCCATGATTGAGACCTGAATGTATGATTAGAAATACGTTTGAAAACTCAGATAATTAACCATCCTAGAACAACTTTTTTTTATATCATTGAGAATAGTCCGAAAAGTAGTTTTTTGCAAACTATTCGTCGAATTCGTAGGATTTGGAAGGGTGAAAACCGAAAGAATCGACTTTTTGGAGTGGACACATCTTTGAAAAATTTTATGCTATTCATCGAATCCCAGAGTCTTTATAAAACTAATCAACTTTACATTAATCTATTTAAAATCTAAGTTAAAAATCTATGTTAAAACGAATTTCTTTTGTACTCCTAGTCGTTTTCTATTTTACTGCTGGCTTGAATCATTTTCGCGATCCCGAGTTTTACTTAAAACTTATTCCACCTTATTTACCCTTTCATGATTGGATAAATATACTTGCAGGAATTTTTGAAATTGGATTTTCAGTTCTTCTTATTAATACTAAAACAAGAAATTGGGCTGTTTATGGTATCATAGCTATGTTAATTGCCTTTATTCCTTCGCATATTTACGCAATCGGAATAAATGAATTTTGGTTTGGTTCAGTTTTAGTACCTAAAAGTATCATTTGGGCTCGTTTACTTATTATTCATCCTTTGCTAATTATTTGGGTTTGGATTCATCGGGTAAAAAAGAGAATTTAACAATATGAGTTCTTGACATAAATTTTCCCATTTTTTTGGAATCCACAGGAAAAAACTAAGGAAAACGCCATTTCCCTTCGGTATCATTGTTACTCACAAAGCACCAAGTAGCGAAAATAAATTCTCCAAATAAACACCCAATTGAGCATGGATTCCTACCTAAATCTTTTTAGATGCCTACGATCTATTTATAATGCTTTGCTTGATTTTATATCTGTTTTCACATTTATTTTTTGTCTCGAAATCAAATTAATCGCTTAAAAAGGTATCCCAAAGCTAAATCCAGTAACCATTCTAATCTCTTGATTCTGAGACAGTTCAAAGTTTTTCAATTTAATAGTAAAGTAGCCATCGAATGCCGATATAATATGATTTAAGATAATCAAGGATGTTAATCGTGAAGCTGTTCTTAAACTATTGTTAAAATTAGTGGATTTATCCGATGCTTCTTGAAATTGACTGGACATATCTTGTAACGTCCACGTAATTGTTTCAATTGAAGTGTTAAAATCGCCCCAACCTGGCCCAAATTGAAAGTACTTTGCTACTAATTCATAATACTGTTGTGAACCATAATTGGGTAAAGGGTGCGAAAAACTTGTCGAAGCCGAATTCCATGAATTCTTTTGATATCTTGTTTCACTTTCTAAATCTCTCAATTTAGTTAAATCAATTTTTTCCCAATCTGATCGCCCAAAACCAAAAACTCCAACAGATATACTTGTATTAGCTGTCGCTAAATCATTTATTGTCAACGGATTATTCTGATATTCTGGATTATAGCGATTGTTATAGTCAACTACATATTCAGCGTATTTTTGAACACTCCAATTTTGATCAATAAAATTTCTATACGCTTTTTCACCATCACGACCTTCATTCAAATACAATTGATGAGTGAGGATAATTCCAGCTTCTGCAATGATATACACAGCAGATCTAATCCATTTTTCGTTCACTGCTTGTGAAAATCCTGGTAATACTAATGAGCCAAAAAATGCTGCGCCAGGTTTTGTTCTGAAGGTATCAAACAATTTACTAATCGGTTTACTATTAGTATCAAACTCCGAATTGTACAAACTGCTTAGTTTTTGGTATTCAGGAAATGTAGAATAATATGAAAATTCAACTTGTGCATTAATTTGTGTTGTAAAACAAATCACAACACAAAGTGCCGAGATACTTAGTTGAATTCTAGTACTAATTGGTTTCGAAAACGAAAGGGTTCTAGTTTTCTTTATCATCTAAATTAAACATATTAAAGTGTACCTGTTTTCTAAGTTGACAACTTACATCTCAAAATCGAACAATAAGCCAAAATGGAATAACCATTCTCGACCATATTGAACTCGATTACCTGTGCCAGAAGTGATAAATTCATCCGGTAAAGAAATACTGAATTGATCAAATCCATAACTACTACTTATAAAGAATTTTGTTGGAAACAGATAATTCGTATTAAAACTAAATCGTAGTTCTGCACCAATTCCAGTTTTAAGTCTATTATTAACCGATAATGGTCCGCCCCAACCGTTTCCAGCCTCCATAAAAAAACGCATAAAAACTTTATCTAAAGAATACCTACTTACTTGTTTATTTAAATGAGTCAGAATCGGAATATTCCAAGAAAGTGTAGAATAAGCCGTAGTACTACCTCCTAAAGCAAAAAAAGAATAGGATCGCATACCAATAAGTCCACCAACGTAATCCAAGAAGAAAAACTCATCTTGTTTGTTTAAATAACTGAAAAATCTAGAA
>CAZNTR010000102.1:0-13779 GCA_964575925.1 uncultured Chitinophagales bacterium | reverse complement strand
GTTCAAATGATATTTTTCAGTGTTTTATTGGTCATTTTGTTGGCGTTCATTCTTCCAACTTCATCAACAACCGCAATGGATTTTGTAAAATCTGGTTCATGGACGTTTTCAGGCGGTTTAAATTTAATTGGGGTGGTATTGATTCAGATTTTCAGTTATCCATTTCATGATTCTGTTATGACCGACCGCGGATTTATCACTAATCCCAAATTGACTCTAAAAAGCTTCCTACTTGCAGGAATAATCGGAATAGTATGCATTTTTGCCTTTAGTTTGATTGGAGTGTATGCTAAATTGGAAGGCATAGTTGGAAATCCAAGTGTGAAAGTCGCTTCATTGTTCGGATTAGGAATCTTGTTATCGATGAACTTAATCATGGTAACTTCTGCGGCCTCAACTTTAGACTCTGCGTTTTCATCGTTTTCAAAATTAATGGTAATGGATATCGGAAAAACACATCACAAAACGGTGAATAATGGTAGAATAACCATGATTTTAATGGCCATTTTGGGTTCAATTCCCGTTTTTTTAAACCCAGAAATTCTTTCAGCGACAACAATTAGCGGAACGATGGTTTTAGGTTTAGCGCCAATTTTCATTTTCTGGAAACTGAAGGTTCCGAAAAGCTCCTATTTTATTTCTGTTTCCATCGGTTTGATAATGGGAACATTGCTCGCTTTAGGCCTTTTTCCCAAAATGTTGATTTTTACCGAAGGTCGTTATTCTGATTTATTTAGTAGTAATCTAATTGGTACACTATTGTGCTTTATTGGATTTTTTCTGCCTTATGTTTTTTCAAAAGTCAGAAATAACTAAGGTCCTTGCGGGCTCCAAACCACAATCTCGACCCAAAGAAGAAAGAACAAAAAAGCCTTTAAGCAGCAAAAAAACAAATCGTCCTTAAATAAAAAAAGTCATTCCGAGCGTAGTCGAGGAATCTTCCGTTTTATACAGGTCTCAGTTGATAGAGATGAAATTAATTCAGGATTGTTTGTTTTGTTTTTAAATAGAAAATCTCAGCCCCCAAAACCAATGTATTCAAAGAAATATATAGCAAAAATCCTAACCCAAAATTCCAACACAAATCGTGAGAACTAAAATCAAAAAAATAAACTTAGAATCACTCCCAATTTTAGTATTTGGAGGAGTTTACAGTAATCTCCAAGCGCTAGAATCTCTACTTCAAGAAGCAGAAAAAAGAAAAATTCTAAGCACTCAGCTTTTTTGTACAGGTGATATTTTAGGCTATTGCGCACAACCAGAAGAAGTACTAGAAATCTTCCAAACCAATGGAATACATAGTATTGCCGGAAATGTTGAAATTCAGTTGAGAAATGATAAATCTGATTGTGGTTGCGACTTTAACACAGGTAGTCGTTGTGATATTTTTTCAAAACAATGGTATCCATTCACTCAAAAAAAAATTTCTAAGAAATCATTCAATTATTTACACACCTTGCCAGAGTTCATTAAATTAGAATATAAACATCATAAAATAGGAATTGTTCATGGTTCTTATTTCAATACTTCTGAGTTCATTTTCAAATCTACTCCATGGCAACAAAAAGAAAAAATCGTTGAAGCAATGAATGTTTCAACAGTAATTGCTGGTCATTGTGGCTTACCTTTTTTAGATAAAGTAAATGAACAAGTTTGGTTTAATCCCGGCGTAATTGGAATGCCTGCAAACGACGGAACCCCAAGAGTTTGGTTCGGTACTATTTCAGAATCAGAAAGTTTAGAACTTAATTTTGAATTTCATTCTTTGTGTTATGATTACAAAAAAACTTCAGACTTAATGAAAGACAATCATTTGCCTGAAGCGTATTCAAAAACCTTATTAAATGGAATTTGGGATAACTGTGATATTCTTCCAGTTCAAGAGGCAAATTTACAGGGAATCGCAATGGATAAATTTTGTATGCTAAAAAATAGTGGATTATAACAGCTTAGAATTAGTTATTAATCAAAATAATCGTTTGTTCTGCAAAAAAGGATTATACTGAATGTCTTGGTTTTAATCAGATTGGATTACCTAAAAAAGTTATTGAACGTTTTTTTTGTTATAGCATACATTTCTTGTGAGGTAATATCATCCTTATGAATTACTAAAACATCAGTGGTAGGATTAAGGCTTAGTTTTCTAGAGGCAATTTGTATAGAATAGAAATTCATATTCATTCCATTTGTCGAAAATTTTATAGTCAATGCTTTAATCAAATGCTCAAATGGGACTAAAGTTGCCATCATAATTGGAGTCGATATATCAATATCTTTAATAGCTTTAGCAACTTGTGCATAATCTTCTGCAACTTCTGAACTTAATGCAGTAGAAATAACGGCACCACCTACTTTACTGAAATCTTGCAATTGAAGCTCATTTAAGTGTTTTATGGGTGTTGGAACATAAGAAGAATCAATCAGCAAATGGCGCATATCGTTAACAATAAATAAGCTTGGTCGGGCTAATAGTACTTTTTTCATAATTATTTATGTTGTTGGTGTAAAATTTTAAGACGAGAATAGGTTGCTACACAAAAGGGAACTAAAAAATTCATACCAATCTTTACAAATGGAAGTTCCATATTAAATCCATGTATGAAAAACTGATATTGATTGATTAGGCTAAGTATCGTTCCTACTACCGCAGCAACTTTAAACGATTCTCTGTAACAAATTTTTAATTCTGAACGAGGTATTTTTTTCAAAAAATTTTGCATAGTGTATATAATTTAGGAACCGATATTATTATGCTTATTTCGTGTAAAATGGTGTATTACTATAAATGATACTTATAAACGCTTAGTTAACTAAGAAATAGTTTTTATCAAATTATTTGGCTAATTCGATGGATTTGGAAGAGCGCAAATCTAAAAAATCGTCGTTATGGAGTGAACTTAACTCTAATTTTTTAAATAAAACTAATGTTTTAGTATCATTTTAATTAAAAAAGTATTAAAATCAGAACACTTATTAATACCAAAACTTAAATAGTATCACCCAAATTCATAAAAAACAATTTGCCTAATTTCATTGTAAGAGCTCATCTTTAACAGAATCTAAATCAAACTGACTTTTACATCGAAGAACGAAAGTAACATGATTATGAGAAACTTGTCTCCAAACAATTGATGCATATTCAATACTATTCGATAATCCAGATGGATTTTTTGCAGGTATTCGAATCACCATTGCAGGATATTTTACATATTCAGGACAAATATAATCAATATCATTCGCTTCACTCATTTCAATTTTTGCCCATTCACGCCATAAATTTAATCCTGTTGCCGCTTCAACTAATTCAGCAAGGTAATTTCCTCCAACTTTTCCTGAAGATTTAATAAAATAATACCGCCCATCCTGATAACTTTTAATGAATTCTGTATTCATAACGCCATATTTCAAACCCATTGATTGAACTACTTTTGCATTCAATCTCAACAATTCTTGTTCTGTAGATGACCCAACTTCTACTGTTGCTGAAGTGAAAATGCCTCCATTTTGTACTACATCCATTAAAGGGCGACCATAGTAATGAACTCCAGAATAGCAGATTTCATGATTATGTACAATAGAATCAACATGATAAATTTCACCTGGAATAAAACGTTCCAAAATGAAATAAGACTGATCATCTCCTAAATCAAGAATGACTTTCCACAACTCATCCATAGTAGAAACACGTTTATAAAGAGCGGAGCCATCTTTAAATCGAGGTTTTATAATCCATGGTGGCGGAACCATTGATGTAAAGGCCTTTATTCGTTCATAATTAAGTACATGCGCATATTCAGGAACAAGAATATCGTCTTCCTCCGCTTTGTCGCGCATAGCCAACTTATCTCTGAAAAAACGTACTCGAGACTCTCCCATTCCTGGAACACGAAGATGTTCTCGTAAAGAAGCCGCTTTGTCGAAATCAAAATCGTCTAATGGAATAATTTTATCGAAATGAGTAGTTCTCGCCAAATAACTTACAGCTTTAATCAGATTTGGAATGTTCCAAGTTTCTCCTTGCTCATCAACAAAAAAGATGTCAGATAACAATTCCCTAGGCCATGCTTTTTCTCTATTAGCAATATCTGTAATTAAAAAAATGCTGCACCCTAAACGTTTAGCTTCGGTAATAAAATCAACACCTTTAAATCGGCTTGAAATACATAATAAGGTTGTTGCGCTGTAAGTTGGACTCATAAAAACAAATTATATTCTACAAGGAAAGATAATACTCAATATTTGATAAAACCCTAAAAAAAACAATAAATTTAAAAAGCAAAAAGCAAAAAGCAAAAAGCAAAAAGCAAGAAGCAAGAAGTGTAATTCGTAATTCATAATTCATAATTCATAATTCATAATTCATAATTCATAATTCGTAATTCATGATTCGTAATTCGTAATTCATAATTCGTAAACTCCCGACTCCTTTCACCTTTACAATAAACAATTTGAAAATCTCCCTTATATTGCGCCAAATAAAAAACGTATTCAAAAAGCCTTGCAGATTCGCACTTTCGACGATTATTTCATCCGATATGAAGATTTCGATTCACAAAAAGTGACTCCAAGAACAGTAGATGTATTATTACCATCAACGTATTATGATGATGAAACGACTCATTTTCCAGTAATTTACATGCATGATGGGCAAAATTTATTCGATGATAATCTCTCTTTCAGTGGAACTTCTTGGAAAGTTGGAGAAACAATTCACAAACTTTCTGAAAGTGGCGAAATCCCAAAAGTAATCGTAGTCGGTATTTGGAATAATGAATTCAGATTAGGTGAATACATGCCTCAAAGAGCATTAGAATGGAAATATCCAGATGTGCAAAATTGTTGGTTCACACAGACTTACAATGTAGAAATCAAATCGGATGCCTACTTACAGTTTATCACCAAAGAATTAAAACCTTTTGTTGATGAGCGCTACCGAACAAAATCAGAAGCAGAATCTACCGCAATAATGGGTTCAAGCATGGGTGGACTTATTTCAATGTATGCGATTTGTGAATATCCAGACGTGTTTTCTAAAGCAGGCTGTTTATCAGCAAGTTGGACTATTGGAGGCGAAGAAATGATGGATTACATGCGAAAAAAACTCCCTTCGGCTGAATTAAATAAAATTTATCTCGACTATGGTGTTGAAGAACATATTGGGAATTATAAAAACTATATAAAAACAGTAAATAATATGGCTAAAGAAAAAGGTTATGTTATGAAGAAAACGTGGTTATCTGCTAGGTTTCCTGGTACAGAACACTCAGAATCGGCTTGGAGAGATCGCTTAGATGTGCCACTAAAGTTTTTATTGCGCTAAAACCGGGATAAAAAATTAAAATAAAACAGGTAAAAATTAGCTTTAGTCATGTTGGGTTCTGACCCTGCAACTCTGCCTAGTTTGGCTTTAAATTAAAGATGGCAGAACAAAGTAAGTGCAGGTTAAACAATGCTTGTTCAATTTTTTCATTAAAATCAATGAACTAATCAGGAGTCCACTCCATAAAGTCTGTTTTTCCCGTTTTCAGCAATTCATATAAATTGAAATCGCCGATAATTTTGCAGAAAACTACTTTCCAGAGTGGACTCAATCATTAATTCGAAATAAGGCAATTAGTTACTATTTCGGAATCAAACGCAATCGTTATAATAGCGTTAAGTTAAAAGTGAACATAAAAATTTAAAGTCTGCTATTATAAACAGATTACTTAACTTAGAGGAAGAATTATAAAGGAAGATTCTTCGCTACAAGTGCAAATTGCAATTAGTCACTCAAATTCGGACTTCGTTTCTAAGCAAACTTCACTGGTTTTTGCAAAATAAAGGTCATCCCGTACCCCGACACGATTCGAAGAACCACGAAGTGCTATCTCTGTCCAAAATATTTTTAGACCATAAGCTAGTTCTTTTGATTAGGTTAAGTTCTAAGACTGAGATACTAGATCGGGGTCCAGCATGATTGAAATGACGTATGTGAAATAAGAACTATATGTTGCGCATAGGTTATTGTTTTTATTTTTTTGCAAAATTGGACCTTTTTAAAAATTAATAAACTTTACAAAAGGTTCAAGTCCGAATTTGAGTTAGTCACAAATTGATAATCATAAATGCAAAAACTTGTATATTTTTCAAAATTAAATCGGTTACCGAAACGGAGTAAGCTTTTTTGAAACAACGGTCTTTTAACGTCTGGATCTATTTTGGAATGATTGGTCTATTAGTATATCTTCTACTAAGACCCGTTAATGACTTTAATGCCTATTCTTCAATAAGTAAATCTTCAACTACAGTACAAGAAAATGTTAAGCTGATTATTGATGAACTAGGCTTAAATACAGATACGCTCATATTTAGTGTATCAAGACAGCAAAAATTAAAACTTTATAAGCGATTAGAAGACTCTCTTCAGAATTTAAAAAGTCCTGCCTTATTGCAGAAAAATGGGGTTCCTCTTAGTATCTGGCAAATTCAATTAATTAGCACTTCAGAAAAAGTAAGACCACTTTTAGCTGAGATGACCGCAAGTAACTATCCCGTTATTGAAATGAACGATGGTGGTCAAGTTGTTTCATTAAAAAAGAAGGATCGTTATTCTTCCTTATTTCAAACGCAAAGTAGAAGTGTAATAACTGTTAGTAAAGATTTAATTGAAAATGTATTTGGGCATAATCTTGAAAATTACAGCCTAGAACCAATCGATGAAACACCAAATACGGATTCAAATGAACAGACTTTATCCCTTCAAAATAGTAATGATATTCGGCCTTGGGAACAGGATAGAATAGCAGAGTTTAGATGGAAAAAAAAGGATAAAACAAGTTATGGCCCTATTGAAATAGCGATTAAGTACAAACAAATCTGGAAGGCTTCTGATGCCGATTCAAGCATAGTTCCAGTTGCAGATTTTCATTCTTTTTCAACTACTTATGTAGATACTGCAATTGAAGAAACGCCAACTAATCAGACTTTTGATGGTGTTTTATATTTCATGATTTCATTAATTGTTTTATGTGTGCTTGTTTTTGGAGTGGCAGTAAAACAGATTTTAAAAGGAATGGTTGAATGGAAACGCGGTTTTATCATGCTATTTCTTGGAATTATACTAATTGCAACATGGCGGATAATGTATATTTTCCAATCAACAGTTACCGATGAAGGTAGTTTTATGCTTATTACGGCTGCATTTAACACCTTATTTTATGCGTTAATCGTTGGTGTTTATTCTGCATTGGCCTATATGGCTTGGGACTCACTTGCAAGGCAGCAAAAGCACGCCCAACTAATTCAAATTGATGCCATTTTTAGAGGAAACTTTTTTGTTAAAGAAACGGGTAAATCCATTTTATACGGATATGCAGTAGCTGGTTTAATTTTAGGAATGTTTGCAGTTGCTTTAGCAGGATTTGGTTCAAGTTATGCACAATATGATAGCCAATTTGGTTTTACTGAAGCTACAAGTATTCTACCATTTCTTACCGTTCCTATAAATGCAATGGGTTTTGCTATTTTCGGATTTGTCGGTCATATCGCTCTAAGTTCAGCATTTATTCATCAAATTATTAAACGAAAATGGCTTAAGCATACATTAAGTATCATTTTAATTGCATATTTGTGTAGCGGAACTGGTCGATTTTTTTCAACACCTGAAACATTTTATGTCGATTTTCTCATTTTTATATTTGTTGTTGGTCCTGTTTATTTAGCTTATTTACAGTTCGGTTATATCACCGCTTCCGTTTCTTGGTGGGCTTTTGCGATGGTTCTCTTTGCAATGCCGTTCTTTAACACAGAATCTTCTTACAGTATGATTCAGTTTTTATTGATGATGGGTTTCTTTTTATTACCAGTAATTTTTGCAATTTCAGCTTATTATTTTGGTGATTCAATCGAAAAACATCAATCCTATATTCCTGAATACGAAGAGAAAATTTCGAGACAATTACGATTTGAAAAAGAAATTGAAATCGCAAGAGAGTCACAGTTTGAATTATTGCCTAAAAATACTCCCGACCTTCCAGAAGCCATGATTTGTGGATTTTTTATCCCTTCATTTGAAGTAGGGGGTGATTATTATGATTATTTCCTCAAATATGAAGACATTCAAGAAAAAGCTACTTCATTAGCCATAACTGTAGTTGATGTATCGGGAAAAGCAATGAAAGCAGCTATTCATGCCGTACACACTTCTGGCTTAATATTGTCTCGTTTTCCGACAGATTCCCCTGAAAAAGTGTTATCCATTATTAATCCTTTTATTCATTCAAAAACGGATAAACGAACTTTTATAACTTGTATTACAGCCGAATATTTTTTCGAATCTAAACTTCTAAAAATTGCGAATGCGGGACATTGTTTACCTGTTTTAAAACGAAATGGTGTGGCTCAGTTTATTGAAACTCCTGCTCCCAAATTCCCATTAGGAATTCGTAAACAAGTCGATTATAAAGCTATTGATCTGCAATTACAGTCAGGAGATGTTATTTTATTTTATTCCGATGGTTTACCAGAAGCTCAAAACACAAAAGGTGATCGCTTAGGTTTCGACACTGTTTTAGAAATTATGAATGAATCCGTTTCAGATACTAGTTCTTCTTCTGATATCTGTCAACAAATTAAAAGAAAAGTTCAGACGTTTAGTTCCTATCAAATGGCAGATGACACAACTATTGTAGCCCTGAAAATAAATTAGAAAACAAGCTGGAAGTTGAAAGCTAGAAGCTAGAGGTTGGAAGCTAGATGATAAAAATTAGATGTTAGGTGATAGAAGCTAAAAGCTAGAAGCTAGAAGCTAGAAGCTAGAGGTTGGAAGCTAGATGATAAAAATTAGATGTTGGAAGTTAGAAATTGGAAGTTAAATTCATAATTCATAATTCGTAATTAAAAATTAATCAAGATAAGCGCCAAAAATCTCTTCGTAATCGTCTAGCATTCCTTGTTTAATTGAAATAGAAGCAAACTCAGCAAGACAGTTTAAAATCACAATAGCATTCAAATTTGCATCTTTTTCAAAAAGACGACCCATACGTTCACAAAAAGCCTGATTCACCACTTTAATTTCTTCATAAATAAGATCGAGCCCATCTAAACTCCAATCTGGTTCAAGACCATTACGCTTGCGCATGTACTGCGCCATGAAATACATAGAAATAACACGGTATAAATTTTCACGAATGGTTGCAAAAGGAAGATGATTTCTAACCATTGGTCTTAATTTATCCATTACAGGACAACCACTTGTAACCATTACAATCCCCATTAAGGAACTAAGTGCATCTTGAATAGCAACCGATTTAACATAAGTACGATCGGGTGTTGTAATAGTAACTTTTGCTACTTCATAGGAAAATAAACCAGAGAAGAAAGACGTTATATCATCCATGTTTTGCGCTACTGGACAATATGTATGCGTATCGGTAGAAAGCGGACAATTAGGGCATTGATTTTGTTCCAACAAAGTCCAATTTGGAGACGTGTTTTGATGCCTATCAATAATGGAAAGATTATCAGGATTCAATTCAATGTTAAATGATTGATTCGTTCCATCTTCTAGTTCAAACTGATAGTTAAAAAATAATTCGTTAAAGTTGAGTTCTTCCATATACTCTTCGGTTAAAGCCCTATATTACTTACACAATATCCCTATAATAGGGGAATCATCAAATATAATTGACAGCTTTTTATGGCAAATCAAAATTTTTCCGAAATAAAGATGCCACCAGAGTTTGAACGATATAAAAAAATCGTTAAATGGGTGGTTTTACTAGTAATTGGTATCGTTTTAGTCTCTACAACATTTGTAACTGTTTCTACAGAAGAAAATGCAGTTGTGTTAAGATTGGGACGATACAATAGAACGCTCGATCCTGGTTTGAGCTTTGTTTATCCTTTTGGGATTGAACAAGTTTATAAAATCCCGGTCGAACGCCAATTGAAACTTGAATTCGGTTATCGTACCGAAACAGCAGGTGTTCGTTCAAGATATAGCACAGCAAGTTATATCGACGAATCACTCATGTTAACTGGAGATTTAAACTTAGCTCAGGTAGAATGGGTTGTTCAATACAGAATTAACGATCCCTATCGCTTTTTGTTCAAAGTAAGAAATCCAGAAAAAACTTTAGCTGATATGTCTGAGTCTGCCATGCGCCAAATTGTAGGTGATAGAACGGTAGATGAAGTCTTAACAATTGGTCGCCAAGAAGTTGCACTTGAAGTAGAAAATATTTTACAAGCATTATGCAATGAATATGAAAATGGTATCAAAATAGAACAAATTGTTCTGCAAGATGTGAATCCTCCAGATCCTGTAAAACCTTCATTCAATGGTGTAAACGAAGCTCAACAGCAACGTGAAAAATTAATCAATGAAGCTAAAGCAGAATTCAATAAGGTTATCCCTAGTGCGAAAGGTGAAGCTGAAGAAAAGATTCAACAAGCCGAAGGTTACGCTTTTGGTCGTATAAATCAAGCTAAAGGTGAAGTTGCTCGTTTTGTTGCTCTTTATTCTGAGTATGTAAAAGCTCCTGAAATCACTAAACGAAGAATTTACTTGGAGACAATGACCAAAATATTGCCAAAAATTGGTAATAAAGTCATAATGGATGATAAAGCGAAGAATGTGCTTCCTTTACTTCAATTAGGCAATACAACTAATTCAAAAAAAGGAGAATAAGCGATGAAAAAATTATTTCCTGCAATTAGTATTATTAGCTTAATCGTTGTGTTTATTGTGATTAATGCGTCCATGTTTGTTGTAAATGAAACTGAACAAGTAATTATTACTCAGTTTGGTCAGCCGGTTGGCGAAACCATTACTGAGCCTGGAATTCATTTTAAAGTTCCGATTATTCAAGATGCGAATTTCTTTGATAAACGTTATCTAGAATGGGATGGCGATAGAAATCAGATTCCAACAAAGGATAAAAAGTTCATTTTTGTGGATACCTATGCTCGTTGGCAAATCACAGATCCGCTTCAGTTTTTCATTCGTTTGAAAGACGAAAGAGGTGCTCAATCGCGCTTAGATGATATTCTTGATGGTGAAACTAGAAATGCAATTGCTTCTCACGATTTAATAAACGTAGTTCGTTCAACAAACAGAACTCCCGTTCAAATTGAATTGATTAGTGATGAAATTGAATCAAAATTGGATAATATCACTATTGGTAGAGATTCAATTCAGAAAATTGTATTAATGAACGCTAATCAGAGAGCATCTGATTTAGGTTTGAAAATATTAGACTTCCGTTTTAAACGTGTTAAATATGTTGAAGAAGTTCAACAACGTGTTTACGAAAGAATGATATCTGAACGTACAAGAATTGCAGAAAAATTCCGTTCTGAAGGTCGTGGAGAAGCAAGTAAAATCTCCGGTGAAAAAGAGAAAGAATTATCAAAAATTCTCTCTGGCGCCGATAGAATTGCAGCAGAAACACGTGGTAAAGCCGATGCGGAAGCCGCAGCGATTTATAATGCAGCTTATAATAGAAATCAACAAAGTCGTGAATTATACGAATTCATTAAAACAATGGAAGCCTACGAAGTAACCTTCGATGCAGGCACCCAAGTTATTTTAACGACAGAAAGTGAATTCTATAAGTATCTAATGAGATTGCGTTAACAAGTAAAAATCACACAAGATTTAAAAATAAAAGCACGGCCCCGAATAAAAAAGGAGCCGTGCTTTTTTAGTTTATATCCCACCCACAATCAAAAAAAACAAAGTCATCTCGACCGATGATGAGCCCAAAAATCAAATCAAAAGCAAAAAACTAAAACGAATCGAAGCGGAGGGATTTTCGAAATAAAAAACAAAACCCAATCAATAACAAAAAAACCAAAAAACAAAGTCATCCCGACCGAAGATGAGCCCAAAAACCAATCAAAAGCAAAAAACTAAAACGAATCAAAGCGGAGGGATCTTCGAAATAAAGACCGAATCCCAATCATGCCAAGAAACCAAAAAACAAAGTCATCCCGACCGAAGATGAGCCCAAAAATCAATCAAAAGCAAAAAACTAAAACGAATCAAAGCGGAGGGATCTTCGAAATAAAACCCCAAACCCAATCAATAAAAAAAAAACCAAAACAATGCCAAAATCCCCAAAAAAAACAAAGTCAAATTACAATTAATATTGTCCAAGCTGATTATTATCAGTATAATAAACCAATCATGACACTAAAAGAAAAGAAATATCAACTCATTACTTCACTCTTATCTATCGATACTATGGAAAACTTAGAAGTGATAAAAAATGCTATTTACGCAGTGGCAAACGATGAGAAAAGTTCAATGGGGAAGATGTCATTTCAAGAATATAACGACATGGTAGAAAAGGGTTTAGATAATCATTCAAAAGGAAATTTATATACAACCGAAGATTTAAAATCGTTTTTTAGACTAAATTCATGAATCTCTTTTGGTCGTCACAATCTAAAAAACAATAAAACCTGAGTTCGCGATAAGGAATAAATATAAAAACAGGTAAAAATAAATTTCGTCATGCTGGGCTCTGACCCAGCATCTCTGCCTAATTTGGGAATAAATTTAAGATGACAAAACTAAGCAAAAGCAGGGACTCCAAATTTTTGATTAAAATCATTGAACTAATCATTATCCAGAACTCAGGTTATTAGCTTGATCTGCCTTTTAAATTTGCTAAATAAATTAAGCTATCGAAAATTTACATCCTTAAATAAATTTTTGCATCTAATATTAAAATTACCTTACCTTTTTACCAGATAAATTACTCTTATGGGTGATTGTTAGTTTAGTCTAATAAAAAGTCCTTATGCCTTATAAACTTATGTCTTTAAAATTTGTATTTATTTTATTTTTTGCAAGTTGTCTGTCTAATGTAAATCCTCCAGAAGCTGAACTAGTTAAGGTTCCTGACTATCCCGATTTTTATGCAGACAATGCTATGTATGGGTATGATGGAAAAAGATTTTTTTTTGAACGTTCTTTAGGGCAAGGTTTTAATATTGCCTATTTACATGAAGACTCAAGTTCAATTGTTGACATTGATGGAGTTTCTTTTGCACCTACTGATATTTCCTCTGATGATTCAGTGTTAATTGGATTTACCTATTTACCAGAAGGTTATATTGTTAAATATAATTTTATGGAGCACAAATTAATTGAACTAACAGGCCCAAATACTCCAAACAACAAATATGGTGGTGCAGGTGGCTTTAGACCTTTTCTAGACTCAACGGGATCTCTCATATATTATACAATGTTTACAAATAGGCTGTTAAATAGTATTGGTGGTCTTGTGCAAATGAACATAAATGGCTCAAATTGGATTGAGATTTTAAGAGATGAGAATAACAAAGGACCAATTCGTGCTAAATACAATAAGCAATTCAATAAAATAGTGGCATTAGATGCAATAATAAACGATGATAACGAAAACGACACAATTGTTATTACTTATTCAAATGATTTTGAAAGAGAATCTGATTTTAATATGTATGAAATACTAAGGAACAATAAAATTCGTCTGAGTCAACCAACAGAAATAGATTTCCATAATCCGGATCAATTTATTGTTCTATTAGTGTCAAATGAACTTTATCTAATAAATCATAAAACTCAAAAAGCACAAGCTTTTATTGAGCTGGAACAAGGTCATACTATTCGAGAATTACCCAAAAGGCATCCTAAAAAAGAAAACGTTTTTTTGATAACTATTGGAAATGGAAATAATAGTTCCATTTTCGAATACGATTTAAACACAAAAACATTAACCAATATATTTTCAAGGTTATGAAACC
>CAZNTR010000101.1:0-13815 GCA_964575925.1 uncultured Chitinophagales bacterium | reverse complement strand
ATTGGAATAAAACACGCGAAAATGCTGAAATGATGATTCAAAAAGCAAAAAAAGCTTCTGTCCGTCTTCGTCCACATGTGAAAACACATAAAACTATTGAAATAGCGGCTTTTCAAACTCAAGATGAAGGGAATCCAATTACAGTATCTACAATTGCGGAGCTTATATTTTTTTATCAATCAGGCTTTAAAGATTGTACGTATGCAGTTCCGATTACTTATGAAAAATGGAAAAAATTAGCATTAAATGAAGCGTTAAATCTGAGTCCAATAAACTTTTTGACGGATGATTTGCAAACATCAATTCTAATTAATGAAAAAGCTAAAGAATTAAATAAAACAGTTAATCTCTTTCTGAAAATAGATTCAGGTGCTGGTAGAGCAGGTCTACAGCCTAAATCGGCGCGTTTACTCGAATTGGCAACTTATGTAGAACATGCAGCTAATCTAAACTTAATAGGATTATTAACTCATGCTGGGCATTCGTACAATACAAGCGAAGTTGAACAAAAAAGAGAAATTGTAAATCAAGAAATATTAAGCATAGTTGATTCAGCAGAATGGCTCGAATTACAAGGTATTCCTATTAAAGAAAGAAGCATTGGTAGTACCCCAACAATGATTCAAGATGTTAATTTAAAAGGAATTACAGAAATTAGGCCAGGAAATTATATTTGGTTTGATTTATTTCAATTTCATAGAGGAAATTGTGAACTAGATCAAATTGCTTGTTCTGTTTTAACGGCAATAATTGGTGTTTGTCCTGAAAGGAATACAATATTAGTGGACGCCGGTGCTTTAGCCTTATCGAAAGATGCTGGATTTTATCAAGATGGGAAAGTTTTATATGGGCAAATTAAGAATCATCCTGATTGGGAGTTGGTACAACTTTCACAAGAACATGGTATTGTTCATATTGAGAATACTGATTGGACAAAACTTAAAGTAGGTAATTATCTAGAGATTCTACCCAATCATTCGTGTTTAACAGCAGCTTGTTTTGAGTTCTATTTATGTAGTGAGAATGGAAAATATCATCAAAAAATAAAGCCAATAAAGTTTTTTTAAATATAATATGCAAATTGTGTATAAATAGAAGCTACTTTTTTATATTATACTGTTCAAGTTTACAGAGGATAACTGTGGTATTATGTGGAACCGGGTTAATATTTTCAAGTATATTATTGTAAATTGAACAAAAATCTTTTTCATTCTTAGCAAAATCTTTATTATTCTAAGCATGTTTGAGAAAAAACTTCAAGCCATAAACACTTAAATTCAATACTTATGAAACTACAAAACATAACTCTCTTTTTGTTAGCATTGGTTGTAATGGCTGCTTGCGGTGGCGGTACAGCTCCAGCACCACAACCAATTGATAACACTCCATCATGGTTCTTAAATCCTCCAAAAGACACTAAGGAATTACTTTATTCTGTAGGTGTTGGAAAGTCTCGAGATAAATCAACTGCACGTCAGAAAGCAATTGCTGAAGCTGGTAATGATATGGGCCGAAAAATTGAAGTAAAAGTTCAATCTTTAGCTAAAAAATTTACTGAAGAAATCACAGAAGGTGACAAATCTAATTTCACCGAAGTTTGGACAAATGCAATTCGTAACGTTGTAGATCAAAGTATCAAAGGTTTATCACAAGAAAATGGATCTTTATTGTCAGTTGATGCTGGAACTCAATATGAGTTTTATGTTTTAATGACCATTCCTGTTCCTGGTGTAACATCTGCTTTAGATAATACTTTATCACGTGATAAAGAAATGTATGCCAAATGGAAGTCTTCCAATGCATTTAAAGAAATGGATGAAACTATAGCTAATGGTAAAGAATAAGTATTCTTTAAATTTAGTTTTACTGTTAACTCTATTTATAACAGGTTGTTCAGGCTCTAAATCATCTAGAGGATCTGAACAGCCTGTTGCTGTTTTAGACATGCCTATTACAGTTGCGGATCAATCCCAAATGTATCCATCTTGGTTTGTAAATCCACCTGAGTTTGTTCATGGTGTTGGTATTGCTTCTTACAACTCTAGAAAAGAGCAAGAAAGTTTTGATGAAGCATTCTTGTTAGCAATTGAAGATTTAAATAGTAATGCATTTGCTTGTGTAACTATTGAAGACTTTATTAGTGAACGAGAGTATTACAAAGAAGAAGAAGTAGCAATAACAGAGAAATATAATTTCAAGAATGTTGTCAAAATTGATTCAAGTATAAGTGGTGGTTTTGTATTTATGATGGTTTCAGTTGAAAAGCAACCTCTTAAAACAAAGAATATTATTATTGCAAATACTACATTTCGGTTTACTTCTGATAATTCAGTAACTCTAAAGACAGCTGATAAACTTGTGGCAAAAGGTGCAGGAAGCCCAGCACGTATTAACGTTTATCAAGCATGGGCTCTTTCAAAACGTGCATCTTTAAGAGTTTTAGCTGGACTTACTAATATGAATGTACGTTCTTTAGATAAAAAGACAACTGACGACTACAATAAAATAACCTATGTTAGATCTCGTATTTCTTTACGAAATATACGGGTTGTTAAACGATGGATTGAAAATGATGAGTTTTGCACGGTTTTAGAAGTGTCAAACTCAAATCTTTCGAACGTCTGTTCTGAATAAGAATATATAATTTATAGATTTAGGGATAAAATTATGAATAAAAAATTACTTACAATTCTGCTAATTCTTCTACCATTCGGAGTTTTTGCTCAAACGTATGAAGAACAAAGAAAAGCAGATAGTTTAGCTTTTGAGCTTTATAAGCAGCATGCTAAAGAAGGTATTCTCGCATCTAAAAAAGCGTATGAAGACTATAGAAAAAAAGAATTAGAAGCCTACGAAAATTATAAAAAAGAAATGACCGAATTGTGGGGCGACTACAAAGACCGAACAAAAAAAGATTGGGTTGAATACAAGGATAATGGAAGAACTAGAACCGCAGTTGACTTTGAAAAAGGAACTGCTCGAGTTGAAATTATTGTAGACTCAAAAGAAGATGTAGAAAAAGCTAAAGCAGAAATGAAAGAAAAGCTAGTTAAAACATTTGATGATAAAGGGACTGAAAGGGAATTTCCAATGCCTGAACCTAAAGAAAAAGCTAGTGGCCCTGAAGTTTACAATCCTACAGATGTCCCAAATTATGAACCAACTCAACCTGAAAAAGAAGATAAGCCCAAACCTGAAGAAAAAAAGGAAAAAGCTCCTCAACCAGAACCAAAGCCAGCTTTGGAAAAACCAGTTCTAACTAATCAATTACCTGATAACGCAACTACTCCAAAAGAAAAAGAAGCTTTAGCTGAAAAAATCTCAAAGGAGAATGTGAAAACGAAGCAGGTAAAAGGCGCAGATGGCAAAGAAAGAACTGTGGTTTATGTTGATTTTGATTTAGCAAAAAACCATGTAGAACAAAGAGCAAAAGAGTTTCAAGAAGTAGCGCATAAATTTGCAGAGGAATATGATTTAAGTCCAGCCTTGGTCTTTGCAATTATGCATACGGAGTCTCATTTTAATCCACTAGCGAAATCAGCTGCAAATGCATATGGGTTAATGCAAGTTGTTCCGACTAGCGCAGGTAGAGATGCCTATAATCGCCTGTATAAGAAAGACGGCGTTCCAACTCCAGAATATTTATTTAAACCTGATAAAAATGTTCAGATGGGATCAGTCTATTTAAGAATATTGGCATCTGGAAGTTTTAAAAAAGTAACGGATCCTCAAACTCGCGAGTACATGATTATCTGTGCTTATAATACAGGTGCAGGAAATGTTTCTAAAGCATATATCGGAAACTTTAATATTGGTAAAGCTATTCCGAAAATAAATGCAAAAACACCAGAGGAAAATTATGAATTCTTACTTAAAAATTTACCTTACGAAGAAACAAGGGGATATTTGAAAAAAGTAAGTGACCGTAAAAAGATTTACGAAAGCTGGTATAAAGAGAAATAAAAAATCATAGCTCCCAAAGGTGATCGGAAGCTATGACAGCAAATAAACGGTATGTAAAAAAAGTGTTTTGTTACAAAGATTTAAAACAACTTTAACTAAATTATTGATTTAATTCAGTCTTCTTTTCATTTGTTGGAAATCTTGTCTGTAAGTTTCTCCGCCTCTCAAACGTAATCGTGTTAAAGATTGCTGTAAATAATTAATACGTTGTACTAAAGGTACGCCTGACCATTCCATTTTCCCTTTAGCAGCGGCATATCCATTTCCCGTATTTTTCATGCTTGTTAAATAGCTTATTGACTCTTCAGGTGCATAACCTGCTCTATAAGAATAAACCATTCCCCAATAATCTGCTTCGATTTCATATTTATCTAAACGAGGTTTTGAAATATAATCGAATATTTCATCAGCCCATTCGGAGAGTTCTTCATCTATTTTTGCATAATTGGAAGTGTCTTGAATTGTATCATTCATTTCATCGAAGGCATTTGATGCCGCAATTCTTGGTCTTCGACGTTTATATTCTTGCATACCGTGTTCAAAGGTTAAATGGGCAACTTCATGAGCAAGAAAATGAGCTAATTCAGCTTCAGAATTCATTAGTTTAAGTGCGCCTTTAGAAATAAAAATGTATCCACCTGGAACCGCAAACCCTGCAATTTCATCTGTATTTAGAACTTGAATTTGCACCGGAATTTCATCTCTATGGGAATTTTCGACCATAAAAAGAGCCAAATAGTTTAGATATTCTAAAAGAACTTGATCTTTAACCAAACCTGCTCCAGCAAGAACAGAAGCAATAGCAAAACCTGTTTCATCTAAGGTAGGATCATGTTCAGGAGCATCGTCTAAGTTAAGAGGTAATGCTCTTCTTCTATGAAACCATGTTACATCAGCAATTTTACTCTTTCTGAAGTCAACATACGCTTTCCAATCAATTCTATTTTCAAAATGAGAAGTTAAACCTGTCTCTGTTCGTTGACCTTTTTTAGCTTTATATTTTTTTGCAAATCCTTTTACTGCCGCCGCAACTTCAGCTTTTGATGCTATGAGAGATTTTTGTTCTTCATCAGGATCAATTTCACCAAACGCTTCTTTAATTTTGTTTTTAACAGCAGATTGACTTTTTTTAATTCCTTTTCCTTGTTTCTCGGAAAGAGAAGAAGCAGGAACCCATCCTTTTCGTCCATCAATAGTAATTTCATTCCAAGTACCATCTTCTTTAATCACTTTAACTTGAAGATTAGCATTTAATCTTGAAACAAATTCGAAATACGCACCTGGCCCACTTCTTAAGTCAACGGGGTGCCGTGTAAATTTATTCGTTATAGTTTCAGTTTGAGCTGAAACCTGGGTAACGGTTAGAACCAGTAGCAAAAATAGTAGCAGTTTATTTTTCATAGGTTTATTTAGTTTTGAGTTCAAAAACTCCGTTCCATTCTTGTTGAGGTGGATTTAATTCAAAAGCTTCAATTCGCTTTATGTAAGTGATTGATGGACCGTCGTTAGGTAATAATTCAAGGACTTTTAAAAGTGATTTTTTAGCGTCTCCCCATTTACGTTTGTAATAGAATTGGAGTCCATTAGCATAAAAGTTTAACGCTGTTTGTAATTCACTTGTTGCCAAATGACCATCATTTTTTGCCATAAGTTCGTAAACTTTAACAGGGGTTGATTTTCCTTTAACAATTAATCTGTCTAATTCTCTGCAAATAAAATCATCTTTTACATACGTATAAGTAAATTCTGATATCATCACATTGGTCCCAAAGTTTTTATTAGCGGGTTCTAAACGAGCGGCTAAATTTACAGAGTCTCCTAGTACAGTGTAGTTAAATCGTTCAGCTGAACCGACGTTTCCAACAACCATAAATCCTGTATTTACTCCATAGCGAGTTGATGTAACAGGTTTTCCTGTAATTTCCCATTTTTCTTGAAGTTGAACCATAAGTTCTTGCATTTCTATAACACAGGCACAAGCATTATAGGCATGTTTAGGGTCTTCAAGTGGGGCGCCCCAAAAAGCCATTATGGCATCACCTATATACTTATCTAATGTTCCTCTGTGTTTGAATACTAAATCGGTCATTTCTGTTAAATATTCATTTAAATAAGGTACTAGTTCTTCAGGTGGCATTCCTTCTGAGATCGTTGTAAAACCTGCTAAATCAGAAAATAGAACGGTTAATTCTTTTTTATCTCCTCCCAATTTTAAAGATTCAGGATTTTCTATTACTTGATTAACTAGTTCTTTCGGCACATAGCGACTAAATGCTTGTTTTAGCCATTTTTTATTATTTTCTTCAGTAACGTAACGTGTTGTAAATGTTATGGTTAGTGAAAGTAGATTTACAATTGTGATTTCAGCCGTTGGTAACCAAATTCTAAATTCACTAAATAAATACAGACCAGCCGCTATAAGTCCAATTACCCAAGCAATTGAAAAAGGAATACTGATTTTTGGTAAGGCATAAAAGATGGAAACACAAATAAGAAATATTCCAATAAGAAGTATGATCCATTTTTGAGACCCAGAAACGGGATGTAAAAAGTCTTGATGTAATAAATTTGCATACACTGTTGCTTGAATTTCTACCCCAGGAAATGGTTCAATACTAGAAAATGGAGTAGCTTTTATGTCGGCAAGCCCTGGAGCTGAAGCTCCGATAAAAATGGTATGCCCTTCAATGTTAAGGCGATCATTAGAGGTTAGTTCTCCTGTACTTTGCCATTTTACAGCTTCTCTTAATAAGGCTACGAATGAATATTGAGGAAATGTACCATCAATTGAACCACCTTTTTTGTACCAGTTTATTAAGTATAAATCACTTTTTTGGTAAGGAACAGAAATAGAATCTAAACCACTAATTTCAAGTTTATTGTTCTTAAATTGAGCTGGAATATTAGTTCTCGGATGATTGGATAATAAAGCAGCTAAGGATAGTGCGGGAATGGCAAGTGAATCATTAAATGAAAGTAATTGTGTGTAGCGAATAACACCATCAAATGAAATTGGAACGGCCGCATTGCCTATAGATTTGCTTGCATCAAAAAGTTCGGGAATGGGAAGTGAGGAGAATAGTTTTTGTTGTGCTGGAAAGGGTTTTTTGTTGATATAGAAAAAACCATCTGGTGGGGAGAGTTCTAATTTTGTTTTTTGCCCTGCAATAGTCACATTATTAGATCTATAAAAAGCATCTGAGAGTTCTAAATCAGATTCTGAGCCAACAATATCTTCTCGGTTAAAATCTGGTTGATCAAACAAAACATCGTAAACAATCTTTTTGGCACCTTTTTCATATAAATAATCGTTTACTAAGCCATAAACTTCTCTTGGCCAAGGATAATATAATCTTAATTCGTTTCCCATAACCCGCATACTTTGTTGGTCAATCATAACCATTGAGATATCTTTGTAAGCATAATCTCTTTGATAGCGGATAAACTGATTATCTAAAAATGTATGCTCAATAGATCGAAACACTCCAGCTTGATCAATTAAGAAACTTAGCCCAGATAGTAAAACAAATAAAATTAAGGTGTATTTAAATCGGTTCATTAAACCCTGATTTATTGCTACTTTAATTTACTCATTAATAGTAAGTATTTCTTGTGCAATAACACAGAAATGAACCAAAAAAATAACAAAAAAAGGCGACTGAAATAGATTCAATCGCCCTTTTCTTTTAGTTTATATCTTATTGAAAATTATGCAATATCAATTAATCTTGATTGATCATTTTTTACTTCTAATTTTGGAATAGTTAGATGTAAAAGACCATTTTCATATTTTGCTTTAATCTCATTTTTGTCAGCTATTTCTGGAAGTGTGAAACTACGTTTGAATGAAGAGTAATTAAATTCACGTCTTTTGAATGAATCAGATTCGGTTGTTGCTTCATCTGATAGTTCAGCAGCTATCGTTAAAAACTCATTATCCAAACTTATTTTGAAATCCTCTTTTTTTAATCCTGGTGCTGCTAATTCGATGGAATAATCAGTTTCGGATTCTTTAATATTAACAGCTGGAATTTGACGTAATGTAGATGAATTTCCAAAGAAATCATTTACAGGTTTTTCAAAAAGAGTGTCAAGTAATGAACTGAAAGTAGGGTTGTAATCGTTTTTAAATCTTACAAGTGTCATTGTTTTTTCCTTTTAGTGTTATAGTTGCAAGAATCTATTTACAAGACAAATGCCAATCAAAATCTTAAGAAAAAATGACAGTATAAGTAATTGATAATATACAACTTGTCATGTATTGTATGCCATATTTGCAAGCGAACTGAAATTTTGTCAATCAGAGAAATTCTTCCAAAAAAAAAGCACATCCGAAATAAGATGTGCTTTAAATAAAAGAAATGAGATTTAAGCTAAAACTGGTTTTTCAACCAACGTGTCCGATTCTAACTTTCCATCGCGTAGTCGAATAATTCTTCGTGCATGTTCAGCGATTTCTTCTTCGTGAGTTACAACAATTATCGTATTTCCTTGTTGGTATAAGTCTTCGAAAATCCGCATAATTTCTTGACCTGTTTTGCTATCTAAGTTTCCAGTAGGCTCATCTGCTAATATAATACTTGGATTATTAACCAAGGCTCTCGCAATTGCAACTCTTTGTCGTTGCCCACCAGAAAGTTCGTTTGGTTTGTGATGAACTCTGTCTCCAAGACCCACTTTTGTTAAGGATTCTAATGCTTTTTCTTTACGAACGGAAGACTTTAATCCAGCATAAATAAGAGGTAATTCAACATTTGAAAGGATATTAGAACGAGGAAGTAAATTAAATGTTTGAAAAACGAAACCAATCTCTTTGTTTCGAACTTCAGCTAATTGGTCATCAGATAGTTCACTAACACGGTGATTATTCAGGAAATATTCCCCATCGCTAGGTGTGTCTAGGCAGCCGAGAACGTTCATCATGGTAGATTTCCCTGAGCCTGAAGGCCCCATTATGGCAACGTATTCGTTTTTACCAATTTCTAGAGTTACACCATTTAGAGCTCTAACAATGGTATCTCCCATCACATATTCTTTTTTTAAATCCTGAATACGGATTAAAGCATTGTCACTCATGAATTAATTTTTTTGAATTTGTCATTATTAACTTGAACATCATCACCATCACTTAACTCGTTCGAAAGAACTCGATAACTTCCCACAACTACTTCTTCACCTGCTTCTAAGCCTGAAAGAATTTGAATATGAGTGTCATCTGAAATACCTGTTTGAACTTCACGCATTTGAACTTTGCCATCAGCGACTACAAAAACAACTCGCCTTAAATCTTCTTTTGGGATAAGTAAATCAGAGTTTGTAGTAGTTACAGAATCGGTTTTAGTAGCAGTTGAATCAGATTTTGCTGATTTATCTGATCGTTTCTTTTTTAATTTAGAATAGTCTCTAACGGTAACTGCCTGAATTGGAACAGCAACAACCTCAGAAACTGTTTCTGTTTTGATATCAACAGAGCCAGACATTCCGGGTTTAAAATTAGGAACAAATGTTTTGTTTTCACTTTTACTAACAGTCTGAATCAATCTTCCTTTAGAAGCAGCGGTATTGTGAACGGCGATTACTCTTATTTTAACATCATAATCGGTTACTTGTTCAGTAGTTCCATTTCCTGTTAAAGTTGCTGAGTTTGCAATTTCGGTTACAACACCTTGGAAAGAACGTCCAGGGTAAGAATCTACTTTAATAGAAGCGGAATCGCCAAAAGCTACGTTAACAATATCGTTTTCGTTAACTTTAACTTGAACTTCCATTTGTTCAAGTCGAGCAATTCTCATTACTTCAGTACCTGTCATTTGAATAGCACCAACTACACGTTCACCTTTTTCAACATTAAGTTTACTAATAGTTCCGTCAATTGGAGCAAGAATAGTTGTTCTTTGTAATTCTTTTTGTGCTCTATCTAATTGTGCTTCAGCGTTTTGAACAGTGTATTCACTTGCTTTTAAACTTGCTTTATCAGCTTCGTAAGATGCATTTGCAGTTATAAAATCCATCTCAGCAACTAATTTTTTTTCAAATAATTCTTTTTGACGTTCAAAATTAGCTTTGGAACGAATTAAATTAGCTCGTCCTATTTCAAGATTTGCTTTCATTGAAAGAACGTTCGCCCGTAATTGATCTACAGAAGCTTGATAGACATCTGGATTAATTCTTAAAAGGAGATCATTCTTTTTAACCATATCACCCTCTTTAATATATAGCTCAGTAATCTCACCTGAAACATCAGGAGTAATAATTACTTCTATTTCAGGTTGAATTTTTCCTGATGCTTGAACAATTGATGTTATGGTTTTTAATTTAGTCTGAGCAGTTTCTACTTCTTTGCCTTTTGGTTTTCCTCCATACCAGCCAAGAGATTTGCCGAGCATGCCTATTGCTAGAAAACCAACAATAATACTAAGAATGATAATTAAGGTTTTTTTATTCGATTTTGGTTTAGCCATTTGGATTTATGAATCAGTTTAAGGTAAAGTCAGGATTAATCTTACCAACATAATAGTTGATAAGTTGCTCTTGAAAGATGAGTCGGAATTGAGATTGAGCACGATTTGAAGAGGCTTCAACAAATTGAGCATTAGCCTGTGCTAACTCAATTAAGGTACTTGCTCCAATATTGTATCGTTCTTGTTGAGTTTCTAATGATTTTTTAGCGAAAGTAAGTGTTTTTTCAGCAGCTTCTAGTTGTTTTGCAAAACTTAAATAATCATTGTAAGCTTGTCTTACTTCTTGAATAACAGCGAGTTTTTGATTGTCTAAATCTAGAACAGAATTTTTGTAACTAATTTTACTTCTAACAACTGAATTTCTGACGCTAAATTGATTATAAATAGGAATTTGAATATTTAAACTAAAACTTAAATTTCTGTTACGATCAAAAAACTGATCGCCAAATGCAACTTTTTGAGTACCTATAACAGTATTATTTGCATCAAAAATAGGTTCAATAAATCTGTCGTTATAATTTGTATTAAGACCGGCACTAAGACTTATTGTTGGGTAATGTTGACCAATGGAAGATTTGTAATTAAGTCTATTCGATTCAATTAAAGCTACTTGAGCTTTTAGATCACTACGATTGTTAATTGCTTTTGATAATAAATCGTTAAAATCAAGTTGTTTAATTGATGAAACTGAACTTATTTGAGGTATTTCAAATTGATAATCTTTTGTTGGGTCAATTTGGAGAATGCGTATTAATCTTAATTTGTCATTATTTAATGTATTCTCTCTTTGTAAAATGGTTAATTCGTTATTCGAAACAATACTTTCTTGATTATATAAGTCAGCAACAGGTCTAGATCCTACTTCAACTTGTGCTTTTATCAAGTTTAACTGTGCATTTGAACTTAATAAATTTTCTTTGGAAATGGACAATAATTGATTGTCTAAAAGAATAGCTAAGTATTGTGAAGCAACATTAAAGATTAAATCTTCTTTAGCTCTTTTTAATCTCTCTTGTTGGCTTACTTTGTTACTATTTGCATTTCTTAATGTGTTAATATTTCTAAAACCGTCAAATAAGGTAAAAGAAGCATTAATGCCTCCGGAAGAAGAAGTGGTTATTTGATCAATAATTGTTCCTGTAACATTATTAAACTGTCTACCTTGAGTTTGTCCAAATCTTAAATTCCCATTTAAATCAGGGGTAAATAAGTTCATTTTCGATGCAAATACATTAGCTTCGGAAACTTCAAGATTGTTTTCAGCTTGTTGGATTTGGAAATTATTTTTTAGAGCAATTTCCATTGCTTTTTGAAGGGAAATGGTCTCGGTAGTTGTTTGAGCTTTTGATGAATTGATTAAGGAACTTAATCCAATAAAAAATGATACAATAAGAAGTTTTTTCAACATATTCGTTCTCTATAGGTTTAACTGAGAGGTGCGCCTTAGACGGCAAAATAGCCCATAGGTTACAGTGAAAATCACACTTATGTCATAAAGAGTTGTAAACTATTAATAAAGTATTTAGAATTTGAAGGATGGATCCCTTATTTCTTTTCTGTTATTTCAGCAATTTTCTTATTTATCTGATTCATAGCTTGTTTCTTTAGTTCAGCTATCACTAAATCTTTTGCGACTTTACCAATTTTAGAATTAGTTCGGTAGGCAAAAAGAAAGCCAGCTAATAGGCTTAAACCAACAGATTGCAATGGATATTGTTTTACCCAAGTTTCAACTGATAAGGCTTCTACAGCTTTAGATTTTAAGTCTTGAATACGAACATCAATATCAGATTCTAAGTTAGAAACTTCTGTTTTTAAATGATTTTTTTTGTCTTCCAATTTGCTCATGCTCTAGTTTTTTTTGGAGGTAATTGATGTTGGACTGTTTCCGCTTATTTTGATTCTGCTCCTAATTTATCTGAAAGTTCGATAAAATTATTTTCAATTGATTGCTTTATACCATTTTTCTTCATTTCTGGATTTATAGCTACTAATAAAATTCCAATCACTAAAAATGTTGCTGAAATAGCTAAGAAACCATAGGTTGTGTTTCCAAAAAGTTCACCTAACCAAAGAGCTAGTGCAATTAAACCAAAAAAAACCCCAATGATTAGAATTACAGCTCCAATTATTTTTGGAACAAGCTTAGCAACTGAAGTAGAAAGAGAATCGCCAACTTCGAGAATGGCTAATTGAAGTTTTCGCTCCAATATTAACTTAAAATCTGATGGAATGCGTTTTGAGGATTCCAAAAGTTGTAACATAAACTCATTCATTTTTCAGAACTTCCCGTTTCATCTGAATCAGAAAGGAGTTTTCCAATTATGAAGCCTAATGCAAGGCCCGCTATTAAACTAGGAATTGGGTGCTTTCGGATTGTACGTTTAACTGTACCCACGTAAATTGATGCTTTATTGTTGATATCAGTTTGCTCAACAATTTCAGCAAAACGGTTTTTTAGGTCAGTAAAGTTAGCTTGAAGTTGTTCTTGAATTGGGGGCATAATCTTTTCCTTGTTTCCAATAAAATATAAAACTATTGCCACTGGTAAAACTGATTATCACGTTAAATGAGATTTAGTTTTGAACCAAAAAGAATCTAAATTCTTAAAAACGTATTAAACGGAAATGGTTCTAAAATTTTTAGATTAAATTGTTTGTTATCTTGATGACACTCTCAAAGCGCAATGAAAAGAAAAATAAGATTCGGTGAAAAGCTGTGGTTTACATTGAGATGGAACTAAGTGTTTCTCTGAATCAATTCTTGTAGCAATTACTCACTTGAATCTGCAAAATTCTATCACTTTATTGGCCAATAGCAAGTTCAAGATAATATGGATTTTGCCATAAGGATATAATGAGGGCGTCATTTTTACCCATTATGAGTGAGTTTCGAGATTTTTTAAGATGTATAAAAAAAGATGAGATAATTTTAGAAATCTGTTTCCCAATTAATTAAAATTTAAAAAAAATAATAAAAACAGCTATTTAACAGGTTATAAATCCAATTCTAGATTTTAGTTCTTGATAAATTATCATTTTTAGAACACTGATTTGTTTAATTCAATCTAATTTCTTGTAAAAGCATTTGGAATGGAACTATTAAGTGAAAATTCGTTCTTCTCTAATCAGAGTTGAAATAATCGAATACGAAAAACCTCGACTTATTAAAAAACGAATGAGTTTTTGTTGTTTTTTTTGGATGTCAGTTTCCCTAGTAAGAGAGTTCAACTTTTTTTGAATGAGCTCTTTAATTAATTCTTTTTCTAACTGAGGTTTATTCTCTTTAAGTTCTTGAGTGATTTTTTGAATGATAGAAGAGGGTAAGCCTTTTTTGATTAATTCATTTTGAATTCGAAGAAATCCCCATTTTTTGTATTTCTGACGACTTT
>CAZNTR010000100.1:0-14334 GCA_964575925.1 uncultured Chitinophagales bacterium | reverse complement strand
GATGAGAGTATTACTTCTCAAGAAGTAATTTCCGGTGCATTTGGAGCTTCTGTTTTTTCAGATACCGTTCTTACAGCTGTTGATACAGACTTATATCACTTTACCTTTTCAAATCTTGGCGCAGGTCCTGTTGAAGCTTTTCTGATTAATTATAATCGCTGGGATGGCGCTCCTGTTCAATTGTTTAAAGATACTTTGCACGCTGCTTATTCACTCGGTTTTGTAACTACTGAAAATTATAATGTTGAGACTAGAGGGGTTTTATTTACTCCTATTACAACTGAGCCAGTACGTATTTCAGGTGATGAAACGGCAACTCTTGTCTATGAGCTTCCTGTAAAAACAGGTCGTATGATTTTAACCTACACATTTTATGGAAATAAATATCAGGTTGGGGTAACGGCTCGTTTTGAAGGGATTTCGAGTTATGTTTCTGGAAGAAAAGTAGATTTTGCTTTTAAAAGTGGTTTAACTGTTACTGAAAAATTCTATTCAATTGAGGCTAAGGAATCGGCCGCTCATTTATATGCTGGTGATGAGCACGAAAAATTATTGCTAACTAATGCTGGAAAAGAAGATTTAAATGCAACAGGAAAAATTGATTGGGTTGCCACAAAATCAAAATTCTTTACTCAAGTGATAAAACCAAATGTTCTAACAGATGCTGCTTTTTTACAGGGTGAAGTTACTGGAGATATTTCAACGGAAAATGCTCGTTCACATTATGAGTCTCAACTAACCGTTTCTATTCCAGATGATAATATTCTTTCATTTGATTTATATTTAGGACCTGTTCAATTGTCAACCTTGTCAGCGTTTCATGATACTGCCGATGACTTAGTAAACGTTGGTTATGAATGGTTACGCTTTTTCTCTGAGCCAATGGTTCGATTCGTAATTGTTCCATTCTTCAATTTCTTTGGTGATTTAATTGGGAATTATGGCTTGGTTATTGTTCTTTTTGGGATTGGAATTAAACTAGTTTTATATCCTTTTACGAAGAAAAGTTTTGAATCAGCAGCGGCAATGCGTCAATTGGCGCCAGAAATGACGGCGATTAAAGAAAAAATTTCTGATCCTCAGAAACAGCAAGAAGCCATTATGAAGATGTATAAAACCGCCGGTGTAAACCCAATTGGTGGCTGTCTTCCAAACTTATTGCAAATGCCAATTCTTGTAACATTGTGGATGTATTTTCAGAATTCAATTCTCATAAGACAAAAAACATTCCTTTGGGCAAGTGACTTATCAGCACCAGATGTAATTTTGAGTCTTCCATTTACTATTCCATTTTTAGGCGATCATATTAGTGGTTTTGTATTATTGATGGCAGCGAGTATGGTTATTCAAATGCAAACCTCAGGTCAAACACAATCTAATCCTCAGATGAAGTTTTTACCTTACATGATGCCAATTATGTTGTTTGTATTCTTCAATAATGTGGCTGCGGGTTTGAGTTTGTATTATTTCGTGTACAATGTGGTCTCCATTGCGCAGCAATTATTGATTAATAAATCAGTGGATCACACTAAATTAATGGCTTCTATTCAAGGGAAACCTAAAGCCCCTGCAAAAATTCATAAGAAGAAAAAATAGGATTTTCTGGTTGAATGTAATAAAAAAGCCCGACTTGTTTTGAATAAGTCGGGCTTTTTTATGTGTAAAATATAGCCGAGTCTCGCACAAATCTAGCGCGAGTGTCCACTCGTGCTAATTTAAAATGAATTAAAAGCTACTGCACTAAAAGAGAATTCGCTAAATCAATAATACATTCTATAAATAAGACTAGCATTAAATCCAGGTTCAGGCATTACTGACTTTACACGAGATAAATGATTACGATACTCCGTATTAAACATATTTTCTATCTGCATAGAGATCACATGTAAACCTCCCCATTTTGATTGTGTGTACTCAGCGCCAGCGCCAAAAATTATAAATCCATCTGTTGGTTCTTCAAATTCACCTGTTCTTGTTTGACTTCCAGCCCATTTTGAATGCACTCTTAAGTTCCATTTATTCTTACGATACATCAATTGAAATTTACCTTGAATTGGTGGCATAAAGGGAACTGGTACATTGTCATCTAATAATTTAGCCCAAGTGTAGGAACCAGTTACAGAAGCCGTTAAATTTGATCTAATATCAAACACAGCGTGCATTTCTGTGCCTCTAAAGATGGCATCTTGACCAAGAAATCGATAAATAGGCAATAATTTGGCAATATTTAAACTATCAATGTCTTTCGGGAATAAATAATTATTCATTTTATTGGTGTAAAATGACCAAGATCCGTGAATGAATTCATTTTTAAAGACAAAATAGGTCTCTGCGCTAAGTCCAGTTTCAATATCGTTTTCAGCAAATCCAACTTCATAGGAATAAGCAGCAAGGTGAGGACCTTCGGAATATAATTCTTCTAAACCAGGAGCTCTAAATGTTCTCATAAATCGAGTTCCTATGCTTAATGGATCACTAATATTGTATTCTGTTTCAAGAGCGGCACTCCAAGAGTCAAATTCTCTATATCTAATTTGCCCAACATTCCGTGAAAATCGTTCTACTTTAGGCTGAATGGTTTTAAAATCATACCGAAATGCCGTTTCTATTCTCCATTCGCCCACCGTTTTTTCGTTGTACCAGTAAGCAGCGAGATCTCGTTCAATTGTGTTTGGCGTAAAAACAAATCCACCGTTTGCATAATCTCTGTATTGAAACCATGCTCCAAAAGTTGATTTGCCAAGAACTGATTCCTGTGCATGCAGTTTTAAATTTCCAGAATAGGTTAGAACTCCGAACAAAACTCCTAATAAACCACCAGATTCATACTCTGAATGATAATATTCCGTATAGTTAAAGTTAGCATCGAAATGATGGATGAAGTTGTTGTAATCCAATAAGTAAGATGACTTTATTTCAAATTGTTTTTTCTCTGTTTCAATATCAACTCCAGATGGATGTGCACCAATAAATCCACCTGGAATACCGTAATCGCTATTAAAAGCAGAGCCACTTGCGCCAATGTAGCCCCAAGGTTGAATGTATGAAATACCACCAGAGTAACGATAATTTGAAATAGATGTATTCATCAATTTACCAGTTGGAGTTTTAATATCGGATCCTGTTCTTCCTGATGAACTAAGAGTTATCGCCAAATCTTTGTACGGAATCACACCATGTAGACCACCAGCAAGTCCATTATTCACGCTTTCAGTTTGCAAGGTATTTACTAAAGAGAATTTAGCTGGTTTATTGGTAGGTATGTTTCTATTCCAAACATTCACAACTCCTGCAATCGTATTTGCTCCGAATTGTAAGGCTTCTGGACCTCGATAAACTTCAATTTGGTCTGCATTGAGTGGATCTAACATAACCGCGTGATCATTTGAAGTCGCACTTAAATCGCCTGTTCTACTTCCATCTTCCAAAATGAGAAGTCGATCACCACCTAAACCTCTAAGTACAGGTCTCGATGGCGCTGGACCCATAGAACGCTGACTCATTCCTGGCTCACCATCTATAGTTTTGGCAATACTTAAACCAAGGCTTTGTCGTAATTTCTCACCAGTCATTTTATATTCAGCGGCGCCAGTTAATCCCGAATTATCGTCACGTTTTCCCGTTATAACTACTGTTTCACTTGAAATAGGTCTCGGTAGTAGTTCGATATGAAGAACCTTTGAAGTATCGTTTGTAACCGTTACTGTTATTGTTGCACTTCGGTATCCAATTCGATACACCTGCATTTCAAATACACCTGTTTTGATATTGTTTAATTCGAAATATCCTTGATCATTTGCAGATGCTGTTTTGTTTAAGTCAAGTAAAACAATACGAGCAAAATCAATCGGTTTTTTATTCTCTGAATCTATTATGTAGCCTTTAAGGGTAACTAATTCATATTTTGAAGTTGTTGAAATCGACCTTTGCTGTTGCCCATAAATGGTTTTAAATGGATTTATTGTAAGACTTAAAAAAGATAAATAAAAAAAGAAAGCTGAAATATTCCATTCAGTCTTCCTTAAGGATGTTTTCATTCTGGGATAAAGATTTAAGAATAATCGGAATAAAATTTTACTTAAACAAATATGTTTGAAAAATCTATTTAACATCAATTTGTAGTTCCTGAAACGACTACCGAAATATCTTTAGATAAGAAGTCTGAATGTTCACCATGGTATAATTTTACTACAAAGGTTCCAGTTCCAGCCGTTTTTCCATCCACATGAAAATTCCATTTTCCGTCTTCTTCATGTTGTGTAAAATCAAAAAAAGTAGAATTAGTTTCTAGTTTTAAAGAATATTCATCACCAACTGGCGTGAATTCATCTCCATCAGCATCGATAAATGCGATAGAAATTAAAGCTGTTGAGCTTCCATCTGCAACATTAATTTCTCCACTAACAATTCCACCTTGATAGGTTACTAGGGTTGCTCCAGATTCACGAAGAAAAAAGCCAACAGGTTCTGCATGATCGCTTTCGGAGTGATCGGCATGGTTATCGCAGCTAATTGAAAGTGACAGAACTACGATTAAAAGAGGTAAAAATCTAAAAAATTTCATAATTATAAAGTATTTAATAAACAAGAATATGATTGATTCAGAAAATTGAATCGTTTGAATTTGTAGTAGATGTGATGCATAGTCATGAACAAAATCCAAAACAGTTGAAATAAACAAGACAGAAATAAACTAGTCTCTAAGGATATTTTTTAGTTTTGTGATTTTGTGTGTTAACTTTTTCTTTTTTGATGTGTTTGAAAAAGCATGTTTACCCTACTATTGGCGGTGCTCTATCGCCTAAATTTCCTGTTATACTTGTTAGATAGACTGACTCTTGAAGAGAAAAAATACTTTGATTAAGAATAGGTAATTGATCAAGTTGTTCAAAACTTGGTGTCAATTCAATGGAAGGGTTGTGACTGAAAAAACAAATAGAGGAGTCACTTTTTACCAATAAAGGAGTGTTATGGTTTAGAACTTCATGGTAATGAACATAAGGAAGCGTTACTGCTGTTGAAAACAACAACAAAACCCAAGCTAAAGTCATTATTTTTTTTGAAATTCTAATCATTTTAATTGTCTAAGTGCAATTAAGTTGCATCTAAGATAAGTGCTTAAAATGCATTTTCAAAATGTTTAATGTAAAAGGAGGTTTCAGTTTCGGCTTTAATTGCAATAACATCAAAACGAATGGGTGAGCCTTCCATTTTACGCTCATAAAGCCAAGCTTCAGCTGCTCTAGAAACGAGTTTCTGCTTTTGTTCATCTACGAAGTCTTCTGGTTCTCCAAATGCAGAAGAGGTCCTGGTTTTTACTTCAACAAATATAATTTCAAAACCAAAATAGGCAACGATATCTACTTCTGATTTTTGAAAATGATAATTTCGTTCAAGGATGGTATATCCTTTTTGTTCTAAATGCTGACATGCTAAATCTTCGCCTTTTTTTCCTAAGGCTAAATGTGGGGCAAGACTCATCGTTTTTTTTTAGGTAAAGGTAAAATGTCTTCGGGTTTACTTCGCAATAAATTCCGTTTTAAGGCTAAATTAACCAGTTTTCGTAGTGATTTTAAATTTTTATGCGAAACGTAAGGCAGAATGGCGTTGGTAAAGTCTTCAAAAAGCTCTAGTAAGTCTAGAAAATCATCTATTCGGTCTTTAAATTCAGTTTCTTTTGAACTCTTTGTCTCTTCATTAGTTAGAATATGGAGACATTCTCTCAAGTTTTCTCGAATCGGACTTATTTCTAATCGTTGTCGTTCTCTAATTATTTTAGCAGCCGTTTCCCAGACATCTTTGTCAGCTTGATAATAATCTTTTCTGTCACTTGGGTAGTTAATGCGATGTACTAATTTCCAATCTAACAAGCTATGGAGATTCATATTCGCATTACCCCGACTTATTGATAGCTGTTCCATAATAGTGTCTGTATCAAGGGGTTCTGAGGAGGCAAATAACAAAGCATGAATTTGAGCCATTGTCTTATTAATACCCCAAGCCGAAGCCATTTCACCCCAATACAAAACAAATTGTTCGAGAGCTAAATCATAATTTGTTTTATTTGTTTCAGAATCTTTCATTTAAGAAAAATTATACATTACACGAACATTTTAAAAATGTTTTTATCAAGTAGTGTCTCTTTCGATGAATAGTTTTGCGTGTAATAAACTCTAAAAAAAAAGCGACTTTTGATAGTCGCTTTAGAAATGTGATTCGGGAGGGACTCGAACCCTCGGCCCACGGCTTAAAAGGCCGTTGCTCTACCAACTGAGCTACCGAATCTTGTCAATTATTTGACAGGCTCTAAATTTAAGAAGACTTTGCTTATCAAGTCAATAGTAAATTAACTTTTAATTCGTTTTAATGCCTCAATAAAGTCAATTTCTGTGATTTTTAAGTGATCGAAGTCTTTTAAATCCGACATTTTTTCGAAATTGCCTGAATCGAAAGTATAATTTCTTCTCAAGCAGTTATAAGCACCTTCTCTTGCTACGAATGCAATTTCTGCACCAGTTAGTCCTTCTAAGGATGCTGCGAATTTTTCTGAACTAAATTCACTGTGGACGGGCATTTTTTTTGAGTTGATTTCAAAAATGGTTTTGCACCCTTCTTTATCAGGTTTTGGAACGTTTAATTGATAATCAAAGCGCCCAGGTCTGAGAAGTGCCGAGTCAAGAAGTTCTGGTCTATTAGTTGCAGCAATTACACAGACAGATCCATAGTCTTCAATTCCATCCATCAATGTTAAAAGTTGATTAACAAATTTTGCTTCAATTCTAAGATTGTCTTCGGAGCTTCTTTTTTGAGCTATGGCATCAATTTCATCAAAAAATATGATGGAAGGTTGCATTTCGGATGCTTCTTCAAATAATGTGCGCAAATTTTCTTCCGATTGCCCATAATATTTATTAAGTAACTCTGGGCCTTTAACCGAAATGAAATGTGCTTGAATTTCATTTGCTATTGCTTTGGCAATCATCGTTTTACCACAACCTGGAGGGCCAAATAACAAAACACCTTTATGAGGTTTAATGTGTAAATAATCAAATAAAGCAGGATTTTTTAGTGGAAGTTCAATTACTTCCCGAATGGTTTGTAGAATTCCATTAATTCCGCCAATTTCACCAAAGGTAACGGCAGGAATACTGCGTTTTTTAGATTCATTTTGTTCAGACTGTTTTGCTGAATTCTGACTGATTGCAGAAGAAACTTCTTTTTTTATAGCTTTATTTCGAGGTTCAATAAGTGTATTTAGCGTTAATTTGTGAATTACGCCGACCGCTTTTTTAACAATTTTCGAACCTTCAATTTTATTTTCGTATAAAATTTCCCATGATGGGCTTCTGTACACATCAATAATGTCTGGTAGGCGATTTATGGACTCGTCAACTATTGCTTGATTGAAAGAAGGGCATAGATGCAAAAATTTATCTTCGATTTCTTGTTTCAAAATGGCAGAAATTTGAAATTTATCCACTTTCCAAATTCCACTGTCTTCAAATCGCCCAATTTGAAACCAAAAAACGGCAGCGTTTAATTCTTGCTTAGATTCAGGTAGCTTTTTTTGAATAGATTCAACCGCTGAGAATCCCCAAGAGTCGGCTCGGTTTATGGGATTATTCGTTTCTTCTTTTAATTGTAATTCTTGCTTTCTAAGCTGATCAAAAAATGTAGTAAGCCAATAGCCATCCTTTTTTTGATTATTGAAAATCACATTATGATATTCGTCTATCTGATTGGGAAGCGAGGTAATTGTTCTGAAATAATTTTTGAAGTTTTCAGCATTCAGCGAAATTTCCGAGGGTTTTGCCTGATCAATATTTTCTAGGTTTTCTGGCAATGGTTTTGAAACACTGAATTGTAAACTAAATGACATGCTGGTTTTTCTCTCTGATTTTACTCGTAATCGAATTTCATGAGTTTGATAATCTGTCCTGAAAAGTACAAAATTCTACTAGCTTGTTTCAAAAATCCTTAATCAAAGATATCGATTTAAGATATTGAGAGTATTGGGTGCAGAGGTATTAACAAAAACTTCGAAATCTGAGATTAATAGAAACCTGAGTTCTTAATTATAATTTTGGCAAAATTTTTAGCATCCATTAAGAAAAAACTAGAGAAAATGTGATTTGGTCATGCTGGACCTCGACCTAGCATCTCTGCCAAAGAACCAAATTATTCAAAAAAAGTGCTTGTTGTGTAAAAAGATTATGTACAGAGCTAGCAATCGTGGGTTTGTGAATCGTGTCTAGGCACGTGATGACCGTTTTTTTGCGAAAACCACAGCATTTTTTGTAGAAACGAAGTCCGAATTTGAGTTACTAAGTATCGATGCTGAAGTTTTGGTAACACTGCATTTCATTAAAAATTAGAGCTGATTTGTAAATAATCTGAGTTAGAAGATCAAAGACGTCGTCTTCTGTAAAAGAAAGTTAAGCACCAAAGGTATTATCTTTTATTGTCATCATCTTTGGTTGAACTTAGTGATAGAATATGAAATTGAGATTGACTGCTGTTTTTTTGTGTCTTTTTTTTTCCTTAACTAGTAATTTATTTGCTCAACCTGGAGGTTTTCAAGGGAAACCATTTAATGGCAAAATCATTGATGCGCAAAATAAAGAATCGCTATCAGGAGCCAATGTTGTATTGGTTTTTCAACGAGATACTACTCGAAAAATTGGCGTAATTACCGACGCTGATGGACTATTTTCTTTTCCGAGAATTCGTGAAGGAATGTCAGTTAACTTGAGAATTAGTTTTGTTGGGTATCAAACATATTCAAAGATTATTGAACTCAAAAATCTTGATGTACTCCAACTCTTTGAAATAAGTCCAGCTATTGAACAAATGGAAGAAATAAAAGTGACCGGTGTTCAAACTCGTGTTGAGATGAAAGGCGACACGGCTCAATACAATGCAGCCGCGTTTAAAGTTAATCTGGATGCTAACGCTCAAGATTTAATTACTAAAATGCCTGGTGTTGTAACAAAAAATGGTCAACTTGAAGCACAAGGTGAACAAGTCAAACGAGTATTAGTTGATGGTCAAGAGTTTTTTGGTGATGATCCATCGCTAGCTTTAAAAAGTCTTCCTGCAGAAGTGATTTCCCAAATTCAGATTTTTGATCGTCAATCAGATCAATCTCAGTTTACCGGTTTTAATGATGGAAATACCGAAAAAACCATCAATATTGTAACAAATGGGCGTTTACGAAATGGAATGTTTGGAAGATTGTTCGGAGCTTATGGTACACAAGGTCGTTACCAAGTTGGGGGGAATATCAATTTTTTTGATGGAAATGAGCGAGTAACTATTGTTGGTTTGAGTAATAACATAAATCAGCAAAATTTTTCGAGTGAAGATTTAGCAGGTGTTGCACAATCAGCACAAGGAGGAGGTTCTGGTAAAAGAGGAGGTGGCAGACGAGGAGGAAGTTCAGGGGCGAATCCTAACGATTTTATGATTGGCCAAAATGCTGGAATAAACTCAACATCATCTTTTGGAATTAATTACTCTAATAAATGGGCTGAAAAATTCAATTTGAACTCCAGTTATTTCTTTAATGGAACTGGAAATACAACCAATCAAACTACATCTAGAGAAATATTACTCCAATCTGGTTCAAATCAGTTTTATAATGAAGGTTCAATTGGAAATAGCGATAATTATAATCACCGTATTTCACTTCGTGGTGAATACACTTTTGATGAGTATAATTCCTTCATTTTTTCACCAAGATTGAGTTATCAAGATAATTCATCATCTTCACAACTAAATGGAATAACTCTTTTTGATGAACAATCAGTGTTGAATAATCAAACAAATGCAACGAAGTCAAATACTAATGCTTTATCGTTTAATAATTCCATTTTATGGAGACATCGTTTTGAAAAACCTAGAAGAACACTTTCGCTAGATTTTAGACAAACCATAAATACAAGAAATGCGAATGCTGATTTGTTTTCTCAAAATGATACGTTTTTCCCATCAGATACTTCATTAGTTACAGATCAACTTTCTGATACAAAATCGGATACGTATAATTTTAGCGTATCGAGTAATTATACGGAGCCATTAACTGAAGAAATGCAATTGATGTTTTCTTATAATCCGTCTTATTCACTAAGTAACTCCGATCAATACACAAATTTTAAAAACCCTATTTCCGGTGCTTACGATGAGCTTCAAAATGATTTATCTAGTTCATTCGATAATACAACATTCACTCAAAGAGGTGGAATAGGTTTACGATGGCAACCATCACGTGGTATTAATGCTATGGTTAATTTAAACCTTCAATTTGCCAATTTAAGTGGAACTCAACAATTTCCATCAGAAGTAGATATTGATAAAAAGTTTTTCAATGTGTTGCCATTTGCTATGTTTAGATATTCTACCAGTCCTCTATTGAACCTTCGCTTATTTTATAGAACCTCGACTAATTTACCTTCTGTTAGTCAACTACAGCCTGTTATAAATAACTCAAATCCATTATTTCTAAGTTCTGGAAATGATCAATTGAATCAACAATTAACACATTCTTTATTTGTTCGTGTGAATTCAACAAATCCCAAATCTGGTAAATCTTTGTTTTTATTTGCTAATGGAAGTCTAAGTAATTCGTATTTGGGTACTTCAACTCTTATTGCACGTTCACCAACTGTCTTAGAAAACGGACTGACTCTTCAACCTGGAATGCAATATTCAAAACCTGTCAATCTTGATGGTTATCTTAATTTGAGAAGTTTTGCAACACTTTCGAGTCCGTCAACATGGTTTAAAAGCACAGTAAATTTGAATACAGGTTTTACTTACGGTGAAACACCATCAATTATCAATGAAGTTGCGAATTCAACAAGTTCTTATTCTTATAATGCAGGATTAGTTATTGCAAGTAATATTAGTAAAAACGTCGATTTTACGCTGAGTTACACCGGAAACTATGTAACAGCTAAGAATAAAATTCAACCAGAATTGAATTCTGCGTTTTTCAATGGTTTAGCAGGTGGAAAAATTCAATTGCTACTTTGGGAATCTTTAGTTTTAGCAAGCGACATTAATTATAGTCATTACAATGGATTGGGAGATGGATTTAATCAAGATTTCGCACTATGGAATGCTCGAATTGGGTATAAATTTCTGCCGAGAAAAGCAGGTGAGATAAGTATAAGTCTCTTCGACATCTTGAAAGAAAACAGAAGTGTGAATAGAACTATTACTGAGACGTACATTGAGGATTCTCAAACCCAAATTATTCAGCAATATGTGTTAGTTACATTTACCTATAATGTGAGAAAGTTTAAATTTTGAGCAGACTAAAAAAGGCGAATTTCTAGGTTTTCAAATATCAACTCGTTCATAATTGCCAATTATTTCATTTAATTTCTCTTATAACTTGATTTCTGGATAAGAAAGAAATATGGAAATGTGTACAAATATATTTCGTCAATTGGCTTCGGTATCAGTGACACTCTCAAAGTCTCAAGATGTGATATGTGATTCAAAGAACTTCGCAGAGAAATCTTTGCCGAATTGGGAGCTAAATTCGAGATCGCATTTTATGGTTTTTCAGATAGTTTCACTTTTTCATTCTTAAAAGATGCTACAACCGTGAAACAATTCTTTTACCGCACACCGGTTTATAGAGTAAGTTTAAATTTTGAAATAAAAAAAGGGCAGTCATTCAAACTGCCCTTTTTGATTCTAGGTGTGTGTTTCACTCAGTAGTGATCGTGTGTATGTAATTATTATTGCTAATGATATCCCCATATCCCCAATAGCATTAGCATAATTATTTTGTTAGGTTCATTATAGAGACGCTTGAAACCGAAAATTCTTCCCAAAAAAATGCATTTTTTTAAAATATTTTTTGATTTGGCTCATTCTAGAATTTATGTTTACACATGAAGCATGAATTCTGTACCTTCTCGTAGTATTAATCAATGGCAATAAATCAAATTGTGGCTTTGTTTTATAGCGTTTTAAGTAGCTAAAAAACAAGTATATAGTTAGATTTGAAAAAGTGCTTTACAAAGGGTAATAAAAGAATTGTTTGATTTTATTATTCTTAGCTCAACATTGTAACACCTGCAATTTATTTTTAGGAAATATTTTTTATGTCCGGAGAATACCGCGCCTTAACTCGAAAATACAGACCGATTCATTTTGATGATATCGTTTCACAAGAACATGTGAGTAACACCTTAAAAAATGCAATTGAACAAGACCGATTAGCTCATGCCTATATGTTTTGTGGACCAAGAGGCGTAGGTAAAACTACAATGGCACGTGTTTTAGCTAGAAAAATTAACGAAGTTGATGATTCCATTGATGGTGAAGCACTAAGTAATACCTTAAATATCATCGAAATTGATGCGGCTTCGAACAATAAAGTGGAAGATGTTCATCGCATTCGCGAAACAGTTCGGGTTCCTCCACAAAGCGGTAAATACAAAATTTATATTATTGATGAGGTTCACATGCTAACTAAGCAAGCTTTTAATGCTTTGCTTAAAACATTGGAAGAACCACCTCCTCACGTTATTTTCATTTTTGCGACTACAGAACCGCACAAAGTTTTAGCAACTATTTTATCTCGTGTACAGCGATTTGATTTCAAAAGAATTAAAATTGAAGAAATTGTTTCTCGTTTAGAAAAAATTGCATCAGATGAGAACATTCTAATAGATAATGAATCCTTACACGTAATTGCTAAAAAAGCGGATGGAGCATTACGTGACGCTCTTGGTCTTATGGATCAAGCCATTGCTTTTTGTGGAAATTCAATAACTTACCATGAATTATTGCAGGCGCTTAATGTTGTAGGGACTGATAGCCTTTTTGAATTAACACAATTTATTTTAAAACATGACTCTACCTCGGCAATGCAACTAATCGACGATTTGATGCAGGAAGGTCATGATATTCAAGAGTTTTTAGTAAGTCTAACCGAACATTTTCGAAATGTTTTTTTTGCAAAAGACCCCAAAAATATTCGCTTAATTGAAGCCTCAGACGATACAAAACGGAAATATGTAGAAATAGCTAAAGAGTTTAGTGCAGATGATTTACTTCGCCTGCTTCATTTAAGCTCTGAAGGGCAATTAAGTATTAAAGATGCGCATCAACCTAGAATTCATTTCGAAATTACATTGTTGAAATTGGTGAAAATGGAGCGTTTAGATGGTTTAAAATACTTGCTTCAAGAAATTCGTGCTTTAAGAAGTGGAACTGTGATTAGTCTGGGTCAGTCTTCAAGTACAAGTGGAATTGAGCCAAGTCCAACAAAAACTACAACAAGTGCAAGTTCAACAAGTTCGGATTCTTATTTAGATTCTTATCGAAAAAAATTGCAACAAAGCAGCCCCGCAAAACCAGGAATGCCGGGTTTGAAAAATTCAGTTGCAGCAAATCCGATTATAAGTGGTCATTTAAGTGTAGTTCCAAAGCCAGAACTCTTGCAGACTGGAAATGTTGAAATTGTAATTGATGGAGCAAATGCTTTAAAAACAGAAGCAAAGAAAGAAGAAGATCTAAATAACAATTCTTCAAAAGCGCCTGTTCCTCTTCATTTGATAACGAAAAATTGGGGAGAGTTTTTACAAAGAACTCAAACTGAGTTACAAGCTACTTTTCATTTAATCATCAAAAGAACAAGACCTATTGATATTAAAGAAAATACAGTCGTTCTTGAAGTAAGTGATGATTTCACAGCAGAAATTATTGAATCCAATAAACTAGATATTGCAAGAGTTCTATCAGAATGTATTGGTCAACGTGTGCAGGTTGATTCACGTTTAGTGAAAGCTGAAGCTGTTCACCGTTCTAATGATCCTTTTGAACGATTCAAAAAACTTCAAGAAAAAGATCCTGTTTTAAGAGCAGTAGTTGAGTTGTTTGGCGCAGAATTAGATTATAATATCTGATTTTCTGCATTTGAATGATGAGGAGCTGTAAAACTATGAGTGTACAACCAAAAGTTAAGTTTTCAGTTTATTCCATGTATTATCGCATGTAAATTTGAATAATGAGTCCACTCCAAAAAGTCGATACTTTCAATTTTCACCCTTCTAAATCCTACGAATTCAACGAGTAGTTTGCTAAAAACTACTTTTCGGAGTACACTCAATAATTAAACTGAAAATAATTTTCTGAGTAAACTCAACAATAAATGGTAAAGAATCGTGTTCTGAGAGACTTCTTTACGAAATATTAAAACATCAATACAAAAAAGAAATCCTATGTTTGGAAATATGGCCGATTTATTCGGAAAAGTTCAAGAAATGCAACAAAAAGCAACTGAAATGAAAGATCAGTTAGCAAAACAAACTT
>CAZNTR010000099.1:0-14339 GCA_964575925.1 uncultured Chitinophagales bacterium | reverse complement strand
AGTTTTTTATAATTTTTAAATTATCCCCAAAAAACTAAACTCGTTGCGGTATCTCATTACTGCCTGAAAAACTAAAGTAGCGTTCAATTGATGAATAGTTATTAACTCTTTGTCGTGTGTGTTAGATTTAAGCTAAGACGTTCTGCTTTCTAACTTGTTGCACTTCAAGGTTTTTCTGTAATAAACCACAGTCGGCTATGTGTAAAACAATATTTTCATCTAAGATCCGATAGATAGTTTTTACTAAGGGTATATCTTATGGAGTTTTCCCATTGAATGGGTTTGTAAATAACCTGAGGTCTGGATAAGCAATAAATTTCGTCCTGCTGGACTATGACCCTGCATCTCTACCTAATTTGGTTTTACATTAAAGATGGTACAAAAAGCAAATGAAGGATCACAAATGCTTATTCAATTTTTTGATTACAATTATTGCAATTAATCTTATCCCGATCTGAGGAAATTAAATTAAATTAAGATAAGATAAGATAAGATAAGATAAGATAAGGGATAAAGACAAAAATTCCCTTCATCCTTTATAATGATGAAGGATTTATATACTAACACATCAAATGAAATCACCTAACCCAAACTGACATCTAAAACCATCATTACTACAAAACCGATCATTGTTCCAAGCGTTGCAATATCGGTATTCTCTCTTTGTTGAGATTCTGGAATAAGTTCTTCAACCACCACATAAATCATAGCTCCAGCAGCAAAAGCTAATGCATAAGGAAGTGCAGGCTGCACATACAAAACCGCCCAAGCACCAAAGGCTGCAGAAATCGGTTCAACAACAGCAGAAAGTTGTCCATACCAGAATGATTTTCCAGATTTCATTCCTTCGCGGCGGAGAGGCATTGAAACGGCTAAGCCTTCAGGGAAATTTTGAATTCCGATTCCAATGGCTAATGTTATAGCTGAAAAAACAGTTGCATTGCCTGCAAATTCAGCGCCAGAAGCGGCAGCTCCAAATAAAACGCCAATAGCTAATCCTTCGGGGATATTGTGTAATGTTATTGCTAAAACGAGCAAAGTAGTTCGTTTCCACCTTGTTTTTAAACCTTCGGCTGATGTGGATGGAAGCCCAATGTGTAAGTGTGGAAGTAAAGCATCGCATAGTCTTAAGAAAATTCCTCCTCCAATAAAACCAACTGCTGCGGGAATCCAACTTATGACATCTTGCTCTTCTGCCATTTCGATAGAAGGAACAAGAAGTGACCAAAAACTTGCAGCTATCATAACGCCAGCTGCGAACCCCATCATAGAATCGAGGAGTTTTTGGTTTACTGTTTTTACAAAAAACACGAGTGAGGCTCCAACCGCTGTAATTCCCCAGGTAAAAAGACCAGCAATGAAAGCTTGGGTTACTGGTCCTTGTTCAAAAAAATTAAAGCTTGATAAAAAGTTTTCCATGGCAATAAAAATAATTAGTCTTGGCTAAATTTAAGAATAATTTTGTTAAAATCAACTGATTAAAGGTCTTAGTAAAATTCAAAAAAGAGGATGAGAACAATGCTTTCGTTTACAGCTGTCAATCGGGTGTTTTCTAGCTATAATCCTAAGTCAAAAAATCTGTACCTTTTAATCCCAAATTTCAAAACATATTTATGACTACAAAATCAGAAATACAGTCGCTACTTTTTTTACTGGAAGATCCTGATCCTTTTGTTAAAGAACAGGTTGAGCAGCGATTTTACTCTTTGGGAGAACATGCCGTTCCCCTAATTGATGAATGTCGATTAGAAGCAATAGAGACAAATAGCAGACAAGTTGCAGATAACATGTTGCTTCAGCTCACTTTTCCAGCTTTATATTCCGATTTCTATGAATTATATGAGGAAGGAATTACTGATTTTGCTCAATTGGAAAGAGCTCTTTTTTTTCTAACGCGATTTGGAAATCCAACATTAAGAACATCTGTTTATAAGCAACAATTGGATGTTATGGCAAAACAATTATCTCATGATATTACGTATGCCATCGATAATATTGAGCAAATGAATATTCTTCTACATTATGTGTTTGAAAAGGAGGGCTTTCATGGAACTAAAGAGGACTTATTTAAAGCTGATTCTAGTTATATGCACAAAGTCCTTGAAACTAAAAAAGGTATTCCGCTTTCTTTATCGATGATTGTTTTGGCTTTAGCGCATCGATTAGAATTGCCGTTTTTTGGCGTGAATATGCCCATGCATTTTGTATTACTGTTTGAAAACAATACTGAAGTAATTTATATCGATCCTTTTCAAGGGGGGAAATTTTTATCAAGAAAAGAATTGGATACCTTTTTGTTAATGAATAATGTAGATCCAAATCCAACCTATTATAAAAAAGCTGGAAATGCGATGATGTTGATTCGGACGATGCGCAATTTGCTTTATAGTTATGAACAGGATAAGGATACATTGAGAGCTGAAAAGCTAAAGTTACTCATTAATTTGCACGAGAAGTTTTATCCAGAAATGTAGATTTAGGAAAAGGCTTCAGAGGGGAATTATTAATTTTTAATGATTAATGTTGAATTGATGACGGTGCCTAAATTCTCTAGCGCCTGCGTCCTCGCTGTTGCTTGAAAAAATAATGTAAGCGTCCTCGCTTACATCAATAAAATTCTTTCTGCACAATCGTAAATTCGGCCATTAGGAATACAATTAGGCGCTTTGCAGAATTCATGGTTTAAATAAGGATGTCAGCGAGGACGCTGGCGCCAGAACTGAGCCGGAACTGAGGACGCTGGCGCCGGAAATGGCCGGAACTATAACTAAACTTCCGACATTTCATGCTTTCTCTATATCAGATTCATGTATTTGCCAAAGAATCTCATCTCTTAAAATAAAAACACCGAAATCTCTTGTTCCATTTTCATACTCATCACTGCAACCCAAAATTTCTCCTTTTTCGCCTTGAATTTCTTCTAATTCTGGGTTATTCGATAAGACAATTACTAAATCGTGGTCATTAAACTTCATAATTAGTACCTTTTCTTTTCAAATTACAATTTTTAAACTGCATTTTCATTCTGATTTTCTATACTAAGCGGTGCTTCTGATTTAAATTCAACGAATTTTCTTGTTATTTACGATTCATTTCTTGCTTGTTCTTCAAGCTAATGGAAACTAGAAATCCATTTTGCAAACAAAACAACATAAATGAGTGCTTAAAAACAATAATCAGAGCTAGAAATTCTTTCGTTTCATATATAAATTTCAAATTTGAATCTATGAAGTCTATTGTTTTACTTGCTTTACTTTTATTATCTCAATCTCTTACAGCGCAATCGGTTAAAAAGATTGATTATTTCTTTAGTACAGAAAATTTCAATCCCGATATTCCAAAACCATCGGAAGTATTCGGTTTTGAAGTCGGTGAGTGGCATTTGCGCCATGATCAAATTCTTCGGTATATGGAAATTCTGTCTGAAAAATCAGATAGAGTTACGATAAAAGAGTATGGCAGAACCTATGAACAAAGACGTTTAGTAGCTTTAACCATTACTTCCCCAGAAAATCATTCGAATATAGAATCCATCAAAAAAGAGCATGTTTCTTTGTCAAATCCAGCAGAATCTGGAAAAACAAATCTAGAGAACATGCCAATTGTTCTTTACATGGGATTTAGTGTTCATGGTAATGAACCAAGTGGCGCAAATTCTAGTGTCTTAACGGCTTATCGTTTAGCGGCTTCGAATGAACCTGAAATTTTAGATGCCTTAAACAAAAGTGTGATTATTTTCGACCCGGCATTTAATCCCGATGGATTAGATCGTTTTGCATTTTGGGCGAATACGAACAGAGGAAACGTTTTAGTTTCAGATCGCCAAAGTCGTGAGCATAATGAATATTGGCCAAGAGGAAGAGCAAATCATTATTGGTTTGATTTAAATCGCGATTGGTTACCTGTTCAGCACACAGAAATGGTTGGTAGAATTGCTTTATTCCATGAATGGAAACCCAATATTTTAACGGATCATCATGAAATGGGAACCGATGCGACCTTCTTTTTTCAACCGGGAATTCCATCACGTACCAATCCGATCACACCGAAAAAAAATCAAATTTTAACGGGAAAATTGGGCGAATTTCATGCAAAAGCCTTCGATTCCAGAAATGCCTTATATTATTCAAAAGAGAGTTACGATGATTATTATTATGGAAAAGGTTCAACTTATCCTGATGTAAATGGAGCAATCGGAATTTTATTTGAACAGGCGAGTTCTCGTGGACACATTCAAGAAAGTATGCACGGCGATTTAGCTTTTTCATTTACAATAAAAAATCAGGTTGAGGCTGCATTTTCAACTTTGAGAGGTTCCATTGCAATGAAATCAGAGTTCTTAACTTACCAACGTGATTTCTATAAGGAAGCCTTAAACGAAGGCAAAAAAGCAAGTGTAAAAGGATTTGTTTTTGGTGATGAACACGACAGATACAAAACCTTAGCCTTAGTAAAAATGCTCCGTCATCATCACATTGAGATTCTAGAATTAAGTTCTGATTCAAGAGTCGGAAAAACAGATTTTAAAGCTGAAAAAGCTTATTTCGTTCCATCAGAACAAACTCAATACAGATTAGTCCGTGCGATTTTCGAAACTCAAACTACATTTGAAGACAGTTTATTTTATGATGTTTCGAGTTGGACTATGCCACTAGCCTTTAATTTGCCTTATGAAGAAGTATCAGGAAAAGAGATTTCGAAATTAAAAACCCAAAAAGTTGAATCGGAACCCGTAATTATGGGTTCTGTGATCGAATCGGCAAAATCGGTTGCTTATGTTTTTGAAACAAGTGAGTATTTTGCACACAGAGCGATTTTTCAATTACAAGAAATGGGAATTCGTGTTAAAGTAAACACAGAACCATTTTCTGCAAGTGTAAAAGGTTCAATAATGAAATTTGATTACGGCTCAGCTATTATCTCAATTGGTGGACAAGACGTTACAGAATCTGTAATCAAAAAAACACTTATTGAAGTAGCGTTAAAAAATTATCTAACGGTGTATGGATTAGAAACAGGCGCAACAGCAGAAGGCGTTGATGTCGGTTCTCGTTCTCATGAACTCGTTTCTAAACCATCCGTTTTATTGATTACGGGTGATGGAGTTACAAGCACAGATGCCGGAGAATTATGGCATTTATTAGATACAAGAATGGAAATTCCAACTGTTTTAATGGATGTTGACCAAATTGGAAATGCAGAACTAGACAAATACAATGTCATTTTGATGCCAGATGGAAGGTATTCTGGATTAGGAAAAAGTGGCGCAGAAAGTCTAGGAAAGTGGGTTTCTGATGGTGGAACATTGATTGCAATGAAAGGCGCATTATCTGTTCTTGCCAATCATGGAATTGCAGCAGTAAAATTCGAAAAAAGTACAAAACAAGATTCTTCAAAATCGTTGGCTTATGCAGATTATTCGAATCTGACCGGTGCTCAACAAATTGGTGGAGCCATTTTTGAAACCAAATTAGATAGAACACATCCTTTGGCTTATGGAATTACTACGAACACACTTCCTGTTTTCCGTGATCATGAGTTATTCATGAAACCCTCATCAAATCCATTTGCTAACCCATTTATGTACACGGCTAAACCATTATTAAGTGGATATATTTCAGGCCCAAATCTTAAAAAATTGGGCGGAACTGCTGCTGTTTCGGTGTATGGAAAAGGTAGTGGACAAGTAATTGCGCTTTTAGATAATCCAAATTTCAGAGCGTTTTGGTATGGCCCAAATAAAGTTCTCATGAACGCCATATTTTTTGGAAATACGATAAGTCGAGGAACAAAAGACAGATAAAATTAAAATCTGATGGACAATTGAACATATCCGTCAGCTTTTTTCCATTGGAGCTATGTTATTCTGTAAATATTTGATAAGATTTTATTTGTGGATTTGTTCATTTCAATATTCAGACATTTTTAAAAATCATAAATCGATTTAATCTTGCACTTAATCTGAGTTTTTAATAATGAAAATGAATAGAGAGCAATATGAAATCAATGTCTAAAGTTTTATAAGTGCCGATTGCTCGCCAGCATTCAACTCCCATGCTCCCTTTAAAGGTCATTAGGTGATTTTTAGCATTTAAATTTTGGTAAAAGTGGGAGTTTCTTTTGAGTTATGAACTAAAAATCTGCTTTTTAAGCAGAAATATGGCGTCTCGAATGAAATTCAACTTTTTTATTTTACTTTGATTGTTTGTGTTGAATTCAATACAAACAAGATTAAAACCTGAGTTCGTGACAAGTATTGGGGTAATAGTATTTTAGCCACTAAAAAGAAGAAAAAAAAGCAGTTTTACCTTAAATAGAGCATTAAATTCTTGATTCATAAGGCGAAGATTCTTCCCGAAAGCGTTCGTTCGGGACAGAAGGACGAAATTATTTTATACCAATTAATCTATTTCTTTCTTATCCCGAACTTAGGTTAAAAAATAAATTTCGCTTCCTAAATTCAAACGCGTGTTATTATTTCAAATACAAACAGAATTATTCATAAAACGCTTCATCTTCTCGACCATTAATCATTAATTGCAAGGTGTCAATTTGTTCAGAAACTCGTTCTAATTCATGTTGCATCTCAACAGATGTTGCTGATAATTCTTCAGCTGAAGCTGCATTTGACTGAATCACCGATTCATTTTCTTGAATTCCACTTGCAATTTGTTGAGTAGTGAGGGATTGTTCTTCAGAAATATTTTTTAAATCTTGCATTATTTCTCGAACTTCAATGGCATCAGAACTTAATAATCCAAATCGTTTTTCATAGTTTTCTAATTCCAATTCACCGCTTTTTGCAATAGTCAGCGATTGGCTAATAATTAGTTCTGTTTGTTTGGCTGCATCTGTAGCCCTAATCGCTAAACGTCGAACTTCTTCGGCTACTACAGCAAAGCCAGCACCAACAACGCCTGCACGTGCAGCTTCAACTGCTGCATTCAAAGCTAATAAATTTGTTTGAAAAGCAATTTCATCAATACTTTTTAAAATGGTAGTAGATTGTTTTGCATTTTCTTGCATCTCTGTCATTATATGTTTTAGAGAAACTAAATCGTCATTTCCTTTTGCTGAAGATGCTTGTAATTGTTCAGATTTAGACCAAGCTATTGCAGCTTTTTCAGCATTGATTTTTGAGCCAGATGCAATTTCTGTAATCATAGCAGAAACTTGTTCTGCGAATGAAGCCTGTTCAGAAGAACCAGAAGCTAATAATTCTGAATTTCTAGATAAATGACTAGAAATACCAATAAATTGCTGAATGGCTATTTTAAATAAATTACTAGCATTTTTTATTGGATCTTCGATGCTGTTTATTAAAAAATAAGCACTAATCGGAATTATGATGATTAGAGAAAGACCTAAAATGAGGTAGGAAAATTGGATTACATTCAAAGAAGATAAAATCTCTGAAATTTCCATTTCGGTAATAATAATCCAGTTTAGATTTAATATTTTGATTGGAGAATAGGTCGATAATACTTTAGTAAAGTGATAAGAAGACGTTTGCAGAATGCCCGCTTTTCCGCCTTTTGCTTCAATAAATCCACTGACTTTTTTATAATCATGTTCAATGTTTCCGCCAAAAGATTTCTCAACGGTATTCTTCTCAAAAAGAAAACTATCAGAACGTAATTTGCCATCAAATCCTATTAAATACGATTCTCCTGTTTTTCCCAAACCAGCTCTATCGTTCATTACCTCATTAATTTTGGCTAAAGGCATTTGAAATGCTAAAACTCCAATTAACTCATTATCCTTAAAAACGGGTGTAGAAATAAACGATGCAGGAGCGCCATAAGAGGGTTCATAAGGTTCGAAATCGATTAGAACCGTTTCTCCATCTTTTAAATTCATGGCATTTTTAAAAGCTTGACCTAAACCTGTAGTGTGGTAAGTACCAGAATAAAAATTAGTTGAATAATCCTGTTCTTTAAAAACTGTGTAAATTAAATCTCCGGAGACATCAAACAGAAAAATGTCGTAATACCCAAACTCTTGCTGTTTAGCATGAAACTCAGGATGATATTTTTTATGCAATTCTGAATACTCTGATCCATCTTCAGCTTTATATAATTTGTCTTTTTCACCAATTGGAAAAGGATTATCAGTGATATAATATTTTTTTAGATATTCGGTAGGCTTATGTTTCTTGCTAATCTTTACCCAAGCTTGCTTAAAGAATAAAATGGCTTCAATCGTTGATGTTGATTTACTCAGCGTTTTCAAATCAGCTTGAATAAAATCAAAATAGGTTGAGACTTGTTTTGATTTTAAGTCTGCAATTGATTGTAAGTTGTGTTGAGCAGAATTTACTAGTTCAGACTTAGTTTGGAAGTATAAAAAAGAGAGAATACTAATTAAGGGTAGAAAAGCTATAGTTATTGAGAAAAAGTATAATTTAAATTTAAGACTCATAAAACACGATTACAGAAAATTAAAACAATGGTTATTTTCGTTTAGCGAGGTCAAAGATATTCATTTGGCGCCTTATAATTAGGTTTTTAACTTTTTTTAACGATTATGAAATTATCTAACATTTATTTAAGGAAACTTTATTGTCTAAGCAACTCTTGGTAAATACACATTAAAGGTGCTGCCTTTATTAACTTCACTTTCTACTTCAATTTTGCCCCCCATTGCCTCAATTTGGTTCTTAATCATGAATAAGCCCAAACCTCTTGCTTCTTCATGTTTGTGAAAGGTTTTAAACATGCCGAAAAGTTTGTATTTGTATTTGTCTAAATCAATACCTAAACCATTGTCAGTTACAGATAATTTAATAAATTCTTTTTCTGTCTTAGCCGAAAGTAGAATCGTTGGTTTTCTTTCTGTAGATCGGTATTTAATAGCATTGGTTAATAGGTTTAATACAATGCTGTCAAGGAAATCTCGATTTGCTTCTACCTTAATATGTTTAGGAATATCCATAGTTAACTCAATTGAGTTTAATTTTAAATCAGCAATTACAGTGTGTATTATTTTATCGACAATGTGTTTTAGCGTTATTAGCTCAATTTCTAAGTCTACAACAGTGAAAATGCTACTTGTATCAGAAATTTGTCTAATAAATTCATTAAGTTTATTAGTAGAAGTCGTTAAATGCTCATAGTATTCAGATAATTTTATTTCAGGCATTTCTTCGGCCATTAAATAAGTAATACCCGAAATGTTCGTACTTAATGATCTAAGATTATGAGAAATAATATGAGCATAACTTTGAAGCGATTTATTCTGATTTTGAATTCGATTAATCAGATTTTCTTTTTCTTTTTCAGACTCAATAAAATTACTTGTATTCCTTACTAAAACAACAACTTGTGTGTCATTTAACTTCGAAAATCGAGCTTCATACCAGTTCGTTTGTAAACCAATGGGTAAATCATAGTTTATAGAAATAAGTTGATTTCTTTTTAAGGCTTTTTCTATAGCTTCATAAATTTGTTTTGCTAATTTTTGTGGAAATACATCTTTTACTTTTTTGCCTAGAAAAAATTCAGGTGGTAGAATTAAATCATCTAAAGAGCCTGCTGAAAATTCTAGAAATACTCCATTATTATCCAAAATAAACATTAAATCAGGAATTGTTCTAAGAACGGCTTCTTTATATTTTTTTGATTCAAGAAGTTTCATCTCATTTTCTTTTATCGATTCAATATCTTGAATACTTCCAAGTAAATGAGTGCATTTTCCATTAATAAATTGTGCCTCACCAATAGTTCTTACCCATTTAATCGTATTTTTAGGCGTGCGAATTTGTAAATCTAATTGATAGGATTTACCAAAATGAATGGCATTATTAACCGCTTCTTTTAGTAATATTGAGCCATTATTAACATCAAAATAGCTTAATAGCTGTTCGAATGTTGGAACGGTACTAGGTTCTAATTCATGAATTTTATAAACCATTGGGCTCCAATAGATTTTACCCGAATCTATTTCATATTCCCAATTACCCAATTGGGCTTGTTCACAGGCATTTTCGTAACCTTTTTGCGTTTTTTGTAATTGTAATTCAAGTAGTTTTTTTTCGTGATTATGAATCGCAAGTCCATTAAAACATGTAAAATTATTCTCATCGTTAAATAAGTCTCTGCCATTTAATCTAAACCATTCAAAATTACCATTGGCAACTTTTAAACGGCATTCAAAATGTTCAATAATTTTTTTTTCATGTATGGCAAGATCGAGAAGTTCAAATGCCGCTGATAAATCATCAGAATGTGTGATAGTAGTGAAGGATTGATGCAACTTTTGCTCAATTGGTTCGCCAAACATTTTTTCATAAGAATCGGAAAGAAAAATAAAGTTACCATAACGATCTAATTGAAATAGTAAATCTGAATTATTTTTTACTAGCTGTTTGTAACGGTTTTCACTTTGTATTAATTCATTTTCTTTCAATTTTAGTGGAGTAATATCTGTTGCAACACCCGTAAAACCTGTTAATTCACCAGCATCATTTTTTAAACGTGCAATTTTGCCTTTTAAGTAAATCGTTTTTCCTTCTTTATGAATTATGTTTAATTCAACAAAATCTAAATCTTCTTCATTCTGTAGTAGTTTTTCAAATGCAGCCGAAATGTGAGGTCTCTCCCAGATGGGAACCAATTGCTTAACATGTAAACCAAGTAAATCAGATTGTTCATATCCAGTAATGGTTTTAATTGAAGGTGAGACATACTCAACAAGCAAATCTTTATTAAGTTGATAAATAATTTCTTGACTGTTTTCTACGATTAGACGAAACTGTGATTCTCTTTTTCTTAATTCTAGTTCTTGTCTTTTTAAATCAGTTATATCGTAACCTATACATAAAGTCTGATTAAAATTCCCTTCATTATCAGTTAAACCAATAAACTCCCATCTTGCTTTAGGATAAGACCCTTCAATATTTTTGGTTAAATCTACCGTAATTTTTTTATTGGGTTCTACCTGACAGGCAATAGCCGCATCTATACATTTTTGGCGATCTTCATCAATTATTCCGAGCAAGGAAGAAGTTCCAATAATATCTTCTCTTTTCCAGCCAAAAAATTCTACATAATAATCGTTAACATAGGTGTGATAGGCCTTAGAATCGACTAAAAGAATAAAAATAGACTGATTCGCAATTATTTTTTCAAGGAAGGCGATGTCTTTATTTGTTCTTATATCCTTAAGTTTTTCTTCGGTAATATCTTGATATCCCCCCACAATTCTTTTATTCAGAATCGATTCAACTTCATACTCATCATATTTTCCAAAAAATCTAAAATAGCGAATTTCACCGTTTTTTGAAGTGCCACGCAATTGAATGTTAAAAACACTTGTCGGGTTGGTAGAGAATTCGTTAAGTGATACAAGAAAAAACTTCCAATCATCTGCGAGTAAGCATTCATTGATGGATTTTGAAAGTAAGGGCTCGGTAAATCCAAGTTTTTTACAAAAAGAAGCATCAATTTCAGGAAATTCAGATTGATTCAAATTCCAAACCCAGAAACCATCCGTTCTTCATGGATTAATAACTCAACAATAGCTTTACTTGATAAAAAGCTAGAAAGCTCAGGAAAACTCATAAATTAGTTTAAGAATACATCAAACAATTAGAAATCAGAATACCAATTTAATTTAGAAATGAACAAAAAATTGAAAATTAGTCTATTGGAAAAGTTGCGACGTTCATAGCTGCATCTTTTTTGAAAGATAATCTAAATTGATTGAGAGAATATAATATGTTATCGTTAAATCGCTTGCAAAATTAAAATCTTCATTGAAACTTAAATACTAGAAATCTAATAGCAAATTTTTTAAAAAATCAGTGAAGTTCGTAGCCAATTGATATTAGTAAATATAGTAGATAAACGATGTTTAATACTAGTTAAATTTATGTAATAGATACCCATTTTATCAAATTGTAAAATAAGTGAATAAATGCGACATTTAGCTGAAAAAAAATGCATCCAATTGAAGAAAGTCACCAAAAATCGTAATGAGATTGCTCAATGAAACAGTGGAATAAAGAGTTTTTAAGCTTTTTGGTAGACCGCAAACAATGTAAAAATAGTAACGATAAAGGATTAAAATAGACACGAATTTCTAATTCGATTTTCACTATTATTTAACGTTTAACTCAAATTCGGGCTTCGTTTCTATATAAAATACAGTGGTTTTCGCAAAAAAAAACGGTCATCCCGTGCCCTTCTACGATTCGATGAACACGAAGTGCTATCTGTGTCCAATATCTTTTTACGCAACAATTACTTTTTTTTGAATAGATTGGTTCTTAAGCTGAGATGCTGAATCCAAGGCCAGCTTGACCCAAAAATATTAGATAACCTGATTTTGAATAATATTGTAATGCGTTAAATAGTTGAAATTCAATTGTATTTATTTACTGCTAAAAAATAATGTTTTAAGCACTTGTATTCATTTGTTTTTCCACCTGTAAGTGATTTGATATGATTCAACTTAACCCACTTTATCAATCTATTTAAACGCCCTTGATACGTTTGTAGATAGTGTCGTTTTGTACTCTCATCCAAATAAGAAGCCTGAATAAAATATTCAACTTGGTCCGATTTGCTGACCATCAATTCAAAAAGTTGATCAAAAATCTGTTTATATATTCTGGCTTCTTCTGAAAGTTTACCGAATTGATGAGCGATTTTTCCTTGTCCCATCGATTTGGGTAATAATCCATCTTCGAGCGCAAATACTGAATCATCAATGTGAATGCTACTATTTATTAAATCGTAAGCAGGGCTTAGCTTGAAATCACCCATTTTAGTTTCAATAATCGAAAAATTCTTAAAATGTGCATCACTGTTTGAAAACAAATAATTGAACAGGATAAGTTTTAGTAGTTTTGGAGCCTCAATCGGATACGCAGGGACGAATTTTTTTAATAAATGAAAGATTTCGAGATAATTCCCGTCATATTTATAATGCTCACCGTGAGTTTGTGGCGTTTTTCCTGCTAATGAAGCGAAATCTTCTTGTGCTCGTTTTGTACCGTCTTTTGCAACATCAAATCGTTTTGTTAGATAGGCAGGTTCGCCATTTTTGAAAAAAATTAATTCATTATCAGCGGTTTCTATGCCAAAAACTTGTCTAGCTATTTGCATAGTAAGATGCTCATTGGCTGGCATTTGATGAGGCTTTTTTCCGAAAGTTGGAATCGGTTTTAAAATATATTGCCCTTGTTCTCCTTCTTGAATTAAAAGAAGAATATTCTTTTCTAGCAAAACCGAGAACTTTTCTTGATATCCAGAAATAGAAATATATTTTCTGCTGTTATTAAATAAAAGATTAGTCTCAGAATTCGAAACGGGACAATCATACGGCAGAAAATGATTTACTTTTTTTCCATTAAATACGTTTCTTAAACAAGAATTGCTATAAGTTGAATATCCTTCAGCTAAGGTTCCTGTGCAATGTTTTATTTCAATCATCCGAATTGCCTTCTATTTTTATGACATTAACAGCGCCGATTATATCATATTGGGCAACTGATAACAAAATGCCAAAATCATCGGTTTCATCTATTCGATTTTGACTACATATCAGTTGTTTATTAGAGCCTTCTGGTAATAAATGATAAAAAAACGGAAATAAGTAAGCTGATTTAAATTCCTGTTGAGTTTTTGGCAAGCTTAAACTAATAGCAGGTTTTGAAGAGTTCTTGAACCATAATTCATCATATCTGAATGTAAACGATCCATCATCATCTTGTACTAAGATTCCTGCAAGTTGATCTTTAAATAAGATCTTAGCTTTCCTCATGGTTCATTTTTTTTACTGTTAAACCTAATTCCAAACCAAGTATTTCTGCAATTTGACTTATTGTGCTTAGCGTTGGATTTCCTTTCCCACTTTCAAATTGCTTTATTGTTCTTAGTCCAACACCAGAAAGCTGTGCCAATTCTTCCTGATTGATATTGAGGTCATCTCTGCGATTTTTAATGATTTCAATTAATTCCACATAGTGCATTATAGTGCTCTTTTCTATGGAGTTTAATTGATTTACAAGTAGAACACAACAAATAGTGCATTAAAATACACTATTTGTTGTGTGATATGTCTTTGATTTATGTTAGAGTAAAAAGGTGCACTTTATCGCATGAAAAATCTTTTTATTAACTTGAGTTAGAGGTTGGTCAGTCAAAAAATTATTTCTTTTCTTACCACCCTTTTTGTTTCCCTCCGATTCAAAACCTTAATTTTAAACACGTTAAACCGGAGGGAAAAAGCAAGAACATTGTCCGAGATTATAAACAGCTCTTATCCCGATCTCAGGTTATTACTCAACTTTCGGACTTTGACATTTTGTAAAGTGAATTATTTTGTTAACGGTT
>CAZNTR010000098.1:0-14421 GCA_964575925.1 uncultured Chitinophagales bacterium | reverse complement strand
TGAAATTGATGAAGAAGCTAGAAATTTTGCACGAACCGTCAACTAACTTTAAACTTTCATAGTCTTTAGATGGATTCTATTTTAAGCCTTTTATCCACCATTGGAATTTTTGTACTTGCCTTATTAATTTTAGTGTTTGTCCACGAATTTGGACACTTCATAACCGCAAAATTATTTAAAATGCGAGTTGAGCGTTTCTCATTGGGTTTTCCACCTCGTTTATTTGGTAAACAAATTGGGGATACCGATTATTGTATTTCTGCAACGCCATTAGGTGGTTATGTAAAAATATCTGGAATGATAGACGAAAGCATGGATGTTGCACATTTAGACGCTGAGCCTCAGCCTTGGGAGTTTAGAAGTAAACCTGTTTGGCAACGAATCATAGTAATATCAGGTGGAGTTATTTTTAATGTAATTCTTGCTGCGGTAATTTATTCTGGTTTAAATATGGTTTATGGAGAAGTTCGTATTCCAATGAATCAAGTTGAAGGTTTTTATATTGCGGATAGTTCACTTGCACAAAAAATAGGTTTTCAAACAGGCGATAAAATTATTAGCGTTAATGGAAAAGAACTTCAATATTTCCAAGATTTATTAAATCCAGCTACTATTACAAGTTCAAACTTGGAATTTGGGGTGAAAAGAGGAGAAGAAATGTTGAGCATTATCCCACCTGCTGATTTTCTTGACATGCTAAATAAACAGCCGTTTTTAAGTCTTGAAGATTTAGTTCCTAGTCAAATTGCAGCTTTAAGCCCTGGTGGTCCTGCTGAAAAAGCAGGAATGTTAAAAGGCGATAGAATTATTGCAATTGGTGATAAACCAATAAGATACTGGGCTCAATTATATAAGGGAATTAAAGATTCTAAGGGTGAAATGAATGTCTTAGTAGTAAGAAATAATGCAATGGATACTATTAAAATTGCAGTAACTCCAGACCCTGACTCTAAAACTATTGGAATTCGGCAAGATTTTGAACAGTATTTTAATATTGAGTTTGTTAAATCAGGCTTCTTTGCGTCTATTTCAAGTGGAACTTCAAGAAGTGGTTCTGTATTAGTTGGCATTGTAAATGGATTTGTAAAATTATTTTCTGGCGATATTTCAGTAAAAGATAATTTAGGCGGTCCAGTTGCCATTGCTAATTTCACTAAACAAGCTACAGATTCAGGTGGTATTCGTGGATTCTGGGAAATTACGGCAATGCTATCTCTAACACTTGCCGTAATGAATATCTTACCCATTCCCGTTTTGGATGGTGGTCATTTAGTATTTTTGATTTATGAAGGAATAACACGAAGAGAACCTTCAGCAAAAATTAGAATGATTTTACAACAAGCTGGTTTTGTGTTAATTATTGGATTAATCATTTTTGTGACTTTCAATGATATAATGAGACAATTTGGTAATTAGATTCAATTAAATTAAAAGCTTAGGTTAAATTTATGTTTGCAAAAGACGGATATTCTACAATCAGAAATGTGCTCATCTTATCAATGTTTATGGTTATAGGAGGCGTTTATGTGTCTCATTGGGTATCCTATGTTTTATATGCTTTAGCAGCATTTTTAACTCTTTTTACCTTGTATTTTTTTAGAAATCCAGCTAGAACAATTCCAGCAGAGGAAAATATTCTATTGTGCCCTGCAGATGGAAAAGTAATTGTGTTAAAAAAAATAGAGTTTAATAAATATCTTCAAGGATCTGGAACTCAGATAAGCATATTTTTATCTCCAATGGATGTTCATGTAAATAGAGTCCCCATTTCTGGTAAAATTGAATATGCTGCATATTTTAAAGGACAATATTTAGTGGCATGGCACGAAAAAGCATCCGAATTAAACGAGAGATCAGAGTTTGGAATCGTTCACAAATCTGGTTTAAAAGTATTCTTTAATCAAATTACAGGTTATATTGCGCGTAGAATTACATTTGATTTAAAAGAAGGAGATGAAGTTGAAGCTGGTTATTTATTTGGAATGATGAAATTTGGATCAAGAATGGATTTAATAATTCCTGAACACATAAATTTATTTGTGAAAGCCGGAGATAAAGTAGTCGGCGGAGAAACCATTTTAGCTAGATTTTAAGAATTGAAACCAATAAATGGGCAGGATTGATATTATGGGAAAAGATTTTAAATCACGAAGAACAACGTACAATCGAAATTTGAAAAAGAAATTTCATAAGCCAATTCCTCGTTCTGTCGTCCCAAGCTTTTTTACCTTAATGAATCTTTTGAGTGGTTTTATGGCCATTATTAAAATGATTGAGGGTGATTTGGTGATGGGTGCTTGGTTAATAGTACTTGCAGGACTTTTTGATTTATTAGATGGATTTATGGCTCGTTTAGCCAATGCAACTAGTAGTTTTGGAGTTGAATTAGATTCTTTAAGCGATATTGTTTCATTCGGAGTTGCTCCTGGTATATTAGTTTATATGTTTGGTCTAAAAGACTTGGGAACGTCAGGAATTATTATTGCCGCTTTACCAGCTTTATGTGGTGCCGTTCGTCTTGCTCGGTTTAATGTCGAGGCTGTAACTGCTAATTATTCTTATTTCAGAGGCTTACCTATACCTGCACAAGCAGCAATGAATGTTGCTTTCTTTCTAACATTTCGTACTCAACTTGATTTATTTTCAAGTTTTGCTAACGGTCTTAGAAGTGTACTTATTCCACTTATTGTTCTCCTTTCTGCATTAATGGTAAGCACGGTTCCATTTGACAAAGTTCCTCGATTTACTGGAAAAGGAAATAAAAAAAGTAAACCAATGATATTACTTTATTTTACGTATATGTTATCCATTATTATTTTCCAAGAATATGGTTTAATGTTTGTATTTAGTGCATTTATAACAATTGCTCTTGTTAAAGCATGTCTAAATTTTTGGAATGATATTCAAGAAGAGGAAGATGACTTGGAAGGTTTGGAATCTCATGAAGTTGATTTTGATTTTAACGAGACAGAAGTTGATGTTCATGAAGATGAGGATGTTTTACCAAACGAGCTTTCAAACTATAAGAAATAATGGTACCCTTTAAAAAACTCAAAACAGGGGTAATTGGAGCTGGTAATATTGGGTTTCATCATTGTAGAAATTATTTTCAATCCGAATTAAGTGATTTTATTGGTGTTTTTGATACAGATTCTGTTCGACTTCAAAAAGTTAAAGATGCTTTTAATGTTCACTTATTTTCAAGTTTAGAAGAAATAATTGAACAAAAACCAGATGCTGTATCTATTTGTGTGCCAACGCATTTACATTTTAAAATTGCTAAAAAGTGTTTAGAAAATGGAATTCACTGCTTAGTTGAAAAACCTTTAAGTACTAATTTATTAGAAATTAAAGAACTCATTCAACTTGCTGTTCAAAAGAATATTGTTTTAACTGTTGGTCAAATTGAGCGTTTTAATCCAGCTGTAAAACATTTAAAAGAAATTATTGATTCAGGAAATCTTGGTGAAATTGTAAATATTGTTGCCAAACGAGTAGGTGGATATCCTCCAAGTCTATCTGAAACAGGCGTTTATTTTGATTTAGCTGTTCATGATTTAGATATTATTTTATATCTATTAAATGAAGAACCTGAAAATCTAATTACGCATAAACTAAGTATTTTCAATTCAAAAGTTGATGATGCTTCATCTGTTTTTATACAGTTTAAGCGTGCTAGTGCATTTATACAAGTGAATTGGATTACTCCTGTAAAAATTAGAACGCTTTCGATAACTGGAACAAAGGGTTATGCTGAACTTAATTTCATAGACCAAAAAATTGAATTGTTTGAACGAAATGCAGACCCAGAAAACTTTGAAGAAAAAAATTTTCATGAATTTTTGCACAAGTTTTCAAATCCACAGAAAATTTTAATTCAACATGATAAGCAAGAACCTCTTAAGAATGAATTAGAACATTTTATTAGAGTAATTAATAAAGAAGAAGAATTGGTAGTAAAACCTGAACAAGTTTTACAAACTATGAAATGGTTAATGAAATCATGATAACTATAAAGCTATTTACATTAAAAACAGTAGATTTTGTGGAATGGGATGCTTTTGTTGATGTGTCGAATAACGGTACAATTTTTCATAAAGCGAGTTTTTATCTATATCATGATAGTCCAAAATCGATAGATTTTTTTGAGTTTTATTACAAACATAAAAAAGTAGCATCTTGTATAGGTTCAATTCAAGGAAACGAGTTTAAGTCACCATTTGCAGCTAGTTATGGTGGCTTTTGTTGGGCAAATCGGGTTCGTTTTTCTGTTCAAGAAGAGGTAATTCAATCTTTTGAAATCGAACTAATGAACAGAAGCATTACTAAATTAACATTTGTTCATGCGCCAATAACCTATCAGCGATTTCCTGATCAGAGTGCTGAATTTATATTTTTGTACTCTAAGTATAGTTTAGAACAGACATTAATTAGCTCTGTAATAAACTTACAGGAGTTTTCAATTAATGAATGTAGTAATTTAGCAAAAAGAAATTATAGTGCAACAGCTTCAAAAAAACTCAAAATTAGTTTTGAATCAACAGAAAATTTAGATGAATCTTACCATATTTTATTAAAAAACAAGGAGAAATTTAATTTAAAACCAACACACAGTTTACAAGAACTGCAAAAGCTGAGTGATTTATTTCCGGGAAAAATTGAATTCGTAAATGCCTTTGTAGATAAAACGTTGATTAGTTCAATTGTAAATTTTATTACGAATAATCGTACTGTCTTAGCTTTTTATATTTCAACTGATTATGATTATAATCAATTTAAGGCTGTAAATTATTTACTTATGAGTTGTGCAATTGAATATAAACTAAGGGGTTACAAAAGTTATGATTTAGGAGTTTCAATGGAAACGGATACCGATAATCCTATGGATCCTAGACGTAGTTTACTCTTTTTTAAAGAGCATTTTATGGCAAGAGGAGAATTACGCACAAGATTTTCAAAAGAATTGATGTAAATGAATGCCTACCTCAACATATCTGAGTACCTTTTCACCTAAATAATTAACTGATAAAATATATCGTTTTAAGAATATGGAAAACAAAGAATTTTATACAATTTCAGCAAAAGACATTAAAGGACAACTCATAGAGATGTCCACATTTAAAGATAAACTTGTTTTAGTTGTAAATACGGCTAGCAAATGTGGTCTTACGCCTCAATACGAAGGCCTCGAAAAATTATATAATGACTACAAAGATCAGGATTTAGTGATTTTAGGATTTCCTTGTAATCAATTTGGAGAACAAGAACTTGGAACGGAAGCGGAAATTCAACAAGGATGTCTGTTAAATTATGGAGTGAGCTTTCCAATGTTTTCCAAAATTGATGTAAATGGACAAAATGCTCACCCATTATATGTGTATTTAAAAAAAGCCCTTCCTGGATTTTTAATAGATACTATAAAATGGAATTTCACTAAGTTTTTGATAGCAAAAGACGGAACGCCAATTAAAAGATTTGCCCCAACAGATTCCCCTGAATTAGTGGGAAAGTATCTAAAAGAAGAAGTCTTGTAGTATTATTCTAAAATTCTGATTCTCTAATTTTCAGAACTACATTAGTTGGAGTAACATCAAATTAGCTTTTTTTTCAGATTAGATTGAATCATCAATTTGAGTAATTTTGTTCGTAATCCCTAAATTATGATTTGGTTTAATGATTAAAATTGCAATCTAGCTTATATGGTTAGTCTATTTTGCCATTTATAAAATAAATGCTGATGGACAAAAGATGTGATTATTCTCTTAAATTTTTAAAAAAATTACTCAGAATTGTTTCGCATTCTTTTTCCAGAATACCGTGAATTATAGCAATTGAGTGATTAACTCTTTTGTCATCTGCTAATTGTAATACTGTTCCACAAGCTCCAACTTTTTTATCCATTGCTCCGAAAACAAGTTTGGGTAATTTTGCCCACAATAACGCTCCTGTACACATTATACAAGGTTCAAGCGTAACATAGAGTGTACAATCAGTAAGGTATTTTTCTTGGAATTGTTCAGCGTAGTTGTTCAAGAGAAGTATTTCTGCATGATGAGTTACATTTTTTGTTTGTTCAGTTAAATTATGTGCTTCTAAAATTATCACATCATGTTTAACAAGAACAGCTCCAACTGGAATCTCACCCATTAAGGCAGCTTTTTTTGCTTGTTGAAGTGCTTTTCTCATAAATACTTTATGCTTTTCCATGGCTTAATATACGTGGATTTAAAAGTGATTTTTTTTATAGAGCTAGTAATTGCTTCTACAATTATTTATTTTTTGCATTAGTAATAATAAAGGAATTATTAAATTTATAAAAAAGACATAAATCATTGGTAATCAATGCTATAAACCTAAATCCTGTTAAACCATAAATATGAAATGATTCTATTGTTTTACTTTTAAGATTAGAATGCTATCTGCTTTAAATAAATTTATGAACTGAAAAAAAACATACTTTTTTATAAACATGTAATCAATCAAAGTTGTATAATTTATAAAATATCTTAGGTATATGTTAATATATTAATCATAAGAAATATGCAAAGTGATATAAATTATTTAGAACGATTATAGAAAGCTATATTATAAAAATTATCTGCTAAATTTGGCAATTTACCAATCAACAATATCGACTACTTAGATTTGAGGATAAAGAAAATTATAAAATATGATCATATATTAAAATTAAGTTTTCAGTTTAATAATTGCTGGTTTCTATTATTTGAATGATTGCAAACAGTAAAAATAGACTATCTGAAGTGAGCTCATTAGTTTAGAATAGCAAAAATGATTCACTTAAAGAACAAATAACCTTAGATGCAATATGTTTTAAAGAACGATAGCTACTTTTTCACTTCAAATGATTCAAGAATAAAGTAAATTTCACCAAAATCTTAAATTAACAGAAAAACCATGTTGAATCATAGACAAGCAATTGCCGATTATTTGAATTCCATTATTAGGACTATTCCTGATTTTCCAAAAGCTGGAATTCAATTCAAAGATATTACTCCACTTTTAAAAAATCCTGAAGCCTTACGTCTCACAACTGAAATGCTCATCAATCCGTTTACTTCACAAAATATTGATGTTGTTGTTGGCTTAGAATCACGTGGATTTTTATTTGGTGCAAACATGGCAACTCAACTTCACGCAGGTTTTGTACCAGTTAGAAAACCAAATAAATTACCATCAGATAAAATATTTGCTGAATACCAATTAGAATATGGAAGTGATCGCATTGAGATGCACTCAGATGCAATTAAACCTGGCGAGAAAGTTATAATTCATGATGATTTAATTGCAACAGGAGGAACAGCAGCAGCAGCTACAGAATTGGTTGAACGTTTAGGGGGAATCGTAATTGCATACTCATTCATAATTGAATTAAGCTTTTTACATGGGAGTGAACGTTTAGCAAAAGATGCTCCAGTTCATTCTTTAATTACACTATAAATTAATTATTTTAATAAACGAGTTTATAATTAATAAACTATTCAATTTAAAGTTGATTGGCTTTTTATGTGGATAGATTCTATTAGTTAAGCTTAATCATATAAACGTAATTCAGTAAGATAATCTTCGATTTCTAATGATATGTTGGCTATTAATCATTAAAATTAACTTCTGGATGAGGGCTATTACATAAATTGTAAATTATGAGTGTACTCCAAAAAGTAGTTTTTAACAAACTATTCGTCGAATTCGTCGAATTCGTAGGATTTGGAAGGGTGAAAATCGAAAGAATCGACTTTTCGGAATGAACTCTATTATAAATTGCTAAAATCGAACTCGCAAACCCGTTGCCGCAAATGCTTTAGGTTCATTAATAGTTATAGAATCGGTTGAATATACTAAAGATGCATCCCAACTAAAATTCCATAAATCTAAACCTAAACCAGTTGAAACATGATTGGGTTTGAAATCTTTTAATAGGACTCCAATACGTACAGGTAAAAATGGAATTAATTTTAATTCACTAAATCCTGTTAAACAAATTTCATCGGTATTGTTCATCGATTGGTTTAATCCATAAAATAGATCACTACCTAAACGAATCCAATTATAGTTAAGAACAAAACCTGCTTTTATCTGAGTTGGCAAATAAATCATTGTATTCGTGTCAATGCTTTTTTTACTTCTTTTTAAACGTGTCTGAACAGAAGGGTCTTGAAGAATGCTAATTCTGTCATTTATGCTAAAACTAAAGTTGTTTTCAAAAATGGGTTTAAATGAATTAAGATTAGTTGTAACCGTATCTTGAATGGCATTTATTGTTGAAAGTCCATCTGCAAACTTCATAAAGCCTAAATCGGTTAAAGCTAAAGAAAATCTCCAAAATTTGGTGATAGGTTTTCTATCAATAACTTGTTTATAAATAGACTCAAAAGGAATTTCATAGCTAATACTTAAATTTAATCCTGTTCCAAATCCCTTATTTTGTACTAAATCTCCTAATTGAATAGGATTTATAACTGCGTTGCTCGGATTAGGAGTTGAAAAAATAGATGAGATATATCCAGCATATCTACTATCTGCATTTGAAATGAGTTTATTTCCTTCGTCATCATTCAAAATTAAGTTCTCATGCAATGAAGTTTTATCATGTGATATAGGTTGAAGCAGGCTAATAGAAAAACCAATAAAAAAGCGATTAAAATTACTATTAATTAAATTGAAATAATCTAATTCACGTGCAAATCCAATTGTGAACTCATTCCATTGCGATGACTCTGCTTCGTAATAACGAACGTTCGACTGAGAAGTAGAATTTTCATATAAATTCTCAGAGAACTCAAAATTGGAATTTAACCGAGTTCTAAAACCGAAGCCCAAACTCCAATCATCAATTAAAAAGGAAGCTTGAAGTGCACTTGCTGATAAAGCAACAGTTCCTTGTGTTGCAAGTAAATTTGCATGTAAGTTTGGTTTAATGCTGTTATCGTATAAAACTGAGTAGAGAAAAGCACTTCTAAATAGTGAATAAGAACTTGGTAAGCTGTTTTGAATCCCTGTTTCAGAAAATAAAGTGCCTATTTCTATTTGATTTCCGAAACCATACGTGTTAATCATCATGTTCGCAGGATTCAGATAAATGGAAGAGGAACCGTGTATTAAAGCGATACCACCGCCTCCAAAAGAGGCTTGGATACTATTAACAGATTGACTAACTAAAGTTTTTGAACTTGTAAAAACAGTAATAATTACGAGCAATAGGAATCGTCGCAATTTTAAAGCGTTAAAATAATTACTGATAAATCCTTTAGTGGAGATAAACACAGTTCAAATATTTGTCAAAGCAATTAATCATAATTTTTTTAATTGCGAAATTAACTAATTTCATTTTAAATGCGCTCTAACTGATTACAAATAAAATGAAATGTTAAAATGAGAGAGATTTTATTCTGAAATTAATAGTAATTCAGCTACAGATTCAATGTGATACGTTTGCGGAAACATATCGACAGGTTGAATTTGATTCACATGATAAACAGACTTTAACACACTCAAATCTCTTGCCATTGTGCTTGAATTACAACTCACATAAACAATTTTTTTTACTTTAAGTTCCATTAATTGTTTAATTACATCGGGATGCATGCCTGCTCTTGGTGGATCGGTTACGATAACATCTGGTATTCCGTACTTTGCTAAAAGCGGCTCATTAAAGGTGTCTTTCATATCACCTAATTCAAATTCAACATTTAAAACTTTGTTGAATTCAGCATTTTGGCGGGCATTTGTAATTGCGACAGGGTTTAATTCAATTCCAATAACTTTTGATGCTTTTTTAGACAGAAATAAGGTTAATGTTCCTACACCACAATACAAGTCGTAGATTAAATCACCTTCTTTATTATCTGCAAATTTAAGAGCCGTTTCATATAGAATTTCAGCTTGTTTTGTGTTTGTTTGGAAGAAAGCATTAGGGTGAATAGTAAACTGATATTCACCAATTGAATCTCTAATATAACCCAGTCCAAATAGGACTTTTTCATAACGACCAACAGAAATTGGAGAGTTTGTATCATTCACATTTTGAGTGATAGTAGTTATCATTGGAAATTTTTGAAGTAATTCAATTTTCCATAATTCAACAATATCTTCATTTTCACTATTCGTTACCAAATTAACCATTAAATCATTGGTATGATATGAATTACGAATCATTAAGTTTCTTAATAAACCCGTGTGTTTAACAGGATTATAGGGTTCTAATGCATGAGCTAAGGCAAAGTTTCTGGTAAATGCTAACATCTCGAATGCATAAGGTTCCATTAAATAACATTCATTCAAATGTAAAATTCTATCAAATCTTCCAGGCGCATGCATTCCTGCAAAAAATCCCTCAGAGGGGATATGTTCATTACTTTGAATCTCTTCATTGGTCAACCAGCGACGATCACCAAAAGAAAATTCCATTTTATTGCGATAGGCAAATTCTTGTTCAGCTGCTAAGGCTTTATGAACAGGAACATCTGTTAAACCACCAATTCTGCGAACATGATCTTCAACATGTTTACTTTTGAAAATAATTTGTTCAGAATAGGGAAGATGTTGCCATGAACATCCACCACAAACTTCAGCATGCTCACATTTGGCTTGAATTCGTTTTTCTCCTGATTCAAGAATACGAAGTAATCTCGCTTCTGCGTATTTACTCTTCTTTTTAATAATTTGAATTTCAGCCAAGTCACCTGGAGCCGTGTTGGGGACAAAAACTGAATATCCGTCAATTTTCCCATATCCACGACCTTCAAATGCAGCCGATTCAATGCGTATTTGTATAATTAAACCTTTTTTCATCGCTCAAAAATAGGGAAGTTTAAACAGTTTAAAAACCAAATTGAAGCTTGTTTCCTTTGATTTTCATCCCAAGTGTTTATAAGATAGATTTATTTAATTTATAATCTCATATTCGGACTTCGTTTCTATAAAAAGAGGCAGTGGGTTTCGCAAAAAAAACGGTCATCCCGTGTCCTATCACGATTCGGAGAACCACGAAGTGCTATCTGTGTCCAATATCTTTTTACGCAACAATCACTTTTTTAGAATAGATTGATTCTTAGGTTGAGATGCTGGGTCGAAGCCCAGTATGTCCAACTAATAGATAGGAACTAAGCTCAATGGATTACGAACTAGCTCTTGTTGTCATTAATTATGCTACATAAAATCGTTAACAAAATCATTCACTTTACAAAATGTCAATGTTCGAATTTGAGTTTTGATGATGTAATTAATAAATTGTAAACTAATATTATTTAGCTTCCATCACATACAAACCTAAATCTGTGGCAACAATTAATTTATTCTCCCATGATTTCATCAATCTGATTTTATTTGACTTAAAGTCTGTTTTAAAAGGGTAAAAATAATTTTTCATCATAAGCCAAATTTCAGACTCCGTTGCAATCGCAACTAAACCATTGTCCAATAGTTGTAAATGATTTACTTTTTCTCCTTTCAAGAATTGAGCTTGTCTTCCATAATCAATTCTTTTTGCTTTGTTTTTTTCGACGTGAATTAACCCTTCACCAGTTTGATAAACCCATAAACTTCCATCCTTAGCAACTTCTCCGAGACTAATGCTCTTTACTCCTTCAATAGTGCTTAAATCGATTGGAATAAACCCCTTATTTGTTTTCTTTTGGATTGACCAACTATCTGTAACATACATTCCTGCATTAGGACGAAAGGCAACATCTACAAAATCGATTGCCGAACCTGTAGGTAGAAACTCAGTTATTTCTTTCACCTTTCCTTCTGCATAAACTGCATCAACTTTAACCATTTTTGGCGCTTCATTTTTAGTAGCTCTATTTGCTAGACCACGTATCATAAGTTCATTAATACCAATTGGTATAAAATTAGTATAGGTTTCGAGTGTTCCGTTTTCAAGTCCATAAAAGTTCTTAGGAATGTAATATCGCTTTGTTTTTATTTTGGATAAAACAAAAATATTAGCTGAATTCATAATCCAAATTTCTTCACCTGAAGATGCAATAGGAGCGAAGGTTTTAGTATAAACCTTATATTTAATAGTGATATCTTTATTTTTTGATAAATCATAAATCTTTGTATTCCCGTCTTCAGTGTACCAAAGTTGATTATCATAGATATAAATTCCACCTACTCTGCTTTTCGAAATTTCTAGTTCTTGTCCATATAATAAAGCAGATTGAAAAGTAAAAAGCAAAAGAAAAATCGATAAGTGAATTGATTTAAAAGGTCGCATTAAAAAACTATTTATTTGATATTGACTGAGGTAAAATAGGAATTAGAACGCTAAAATATTGGTGGATTGAAAAAAAACATTGCAGCCCAAATTTTTTGAATCAAATCAGAAGTAATGGTTAAATAAAAGCCCTTAAAGAAAGTTGAAACTCATATTTGAGCCTACTCCGATAAATAGCTTTTAGTAAAATAGTCATAGAATACGCGGGATTGGGAATTAAACTCGAAAAAAATGGTATCAAAATAGCTTTATTAGAAAAATTATCAGTATTGATTACACTGTTATTAGATTAAAAAGCTATAAAATTAAACTAAAATACTATTTTTAAATTAAACTTTTATAAGTATTTAAAATATAATAAAATAAAAATAAAAAAATAAATTATATAAATAATTATTTAATAATAAATTGCTAATTATTTATTTGATAAATAATTAGTGTCAAATAATGTGGAAAACTAGTGTGTAACTGTTTTTAGTATCTGTTAAAAGTTTATAGATGATAATATAAGTGTAATAAAAACAATATATAAATATATATTAAATAACATTCTTCTCATTTAATGGTCTTAATTGCAAAACATCAAGAAATTGAATGGAGTAATCGATTTTTTTTTCAATGATTTGTACTCATTGTGGATAACTCTTGCCCTTTGTGGATAACTTTTTAAAATTTAACTTGCACTAGTGTTAAAGCCCTTTTAATTTATAATTCCATTGGATAAAGTAGAAAATTAAGTGTCGTTTAAGCAATTTTCTCATTCAAATACCAAGGGTTTATTACTTAAGAATATTCGCTTCACACTCAGTTGCAAATAAGTCGTTTACAGGCGAAACCTTTTATGTAATTTAAATCAAAAAATTAAAAGGACTGACAGTCTCTTAGGGCTGCGAGTCTTTTTAGAATCAACATCATACATCACCAAGTACATCTTTCGAGAACCATGAAATTTAAAAGAAATTTTACCCAAGCAGATTGGAAAACCCCATTTGACGGTCTGCGATTTGAAACAAGAAAATCAGAAATCAAAAATCCAGACGGCTCCCGCGTTTTCTTTTTAGATAATGTAGTAGTGCCTGAATCATGGTCCCAAGTGGCTACTGATATAATTGCACAAAAATATTTCAGAAAAGCTGGAATACCAGTGAAATTAAAAACAGTTGCTGAAAAAGGTGTACCAAAATGGTTACAAAGACGTGCAGCTGATTCGGAATATCTGGAGAATTTAGAAGCTGGTAATCGATTAAAAGGTGAAACTGATTCCAGAGAAGTATTTTCTCGTTTATCTGGTTGTTGGACTTATTGGGGATGGAAATACAATTATTTTGATTCTGAAGAAGATGCAAAAGTATTTTATGATGAAATGTGTTTCATGCTTGCTTCCCAAATGGCCGCTCCTAACTCTCCACAATGGTTCAACACGGGCTTATATTGGGCTTATGGTGTAAATGGACCAGCTCAAGGTCATTATTATGTGGATGGCAATACAGGAGAATTAAAAAAATCTGAAGATGCCTACTCTCATCCACAACCACATGCTTGTTTTATCCAAGGAATCAATGATGACTTGGTAAATGAAGGTGGGATTATGGATTTATGGGTTAGAGAAGCAAGATTGTTCAAATATGGTTCAGGAACAGGTACAAACTTCTCCGATTTACGTGGATCTGAAGAGCCTCTAAGTGGTGGCGGTCGTTCTTCAGGATTAATGAGTTTCTTGAAAATTGGCGATAGAGCCGCTGGAGCGATTAAATCTGGTGGTACAACACGCCGTGCAGCAAAGATGGTTACTCTCGATCTTGATCACCCTGATATTGAAGAGTATATCAATTGGAAAGTGAAAGAAGAGCAAAAAGTTGCTGCTTTAGTTGCTGGTTCAAAAACAACCGAAAAACATCTTCGCAAAATTATTGCTTTGTGCCATGTTCCCGTAAATATAGACGGACAAATGCTAAACGGTGCTGTTTCTCGTGATCCGAAGAAAAACAAAGATTTAGCGAAAACTATTCGTAAAGCAAGACAAGAAAACGTTCCTGCAAATTATATTGAGCGCGTTATACAATTAGCTTCTCAAGGTGTTAAAGATATTGAGTTTGAAGTGTATGATACTGATTGGAATTCAGAAGCTTATGCAACGGTTTCTGGTCAGAATTCAAATAACTCTGTTCGCGTTCCAAATGCAT
>CAZNTR010000097.1:0-14566 GCA_964575925.1 uncultured Chitinophagales bacterium | reverse complement strand
GCCAATTTGCGCATTTTATCACCTGCGGATTTAAAATGTCCTAAAGCATCATATAATTCATTCCGAAGTTTTACAAAGGTTTGACTAGCTGTGATTTCAACAAGATATTCATTTAATGCACCCACATTTGGGTCAATTGACATATTATTATCGTTTAAAACAATAATCATATCAGATTTTAGCGTTCCAGCATTATTTAGACCTTCGAATGCTAAACCTGCAGTCATGGAGCCATCTCCAATAATGGCAACAATTTGTTCGTCCGATTTCTTTAAGTCTCTACCTTTTGCCATACCAACTGCGGCGGAAATAGATGTGCTTGAATGACCCACACCAAATGCATCGTATTCGCTCTCACTACGTTTTGGAAATCCAGAGATACCTTTGTATTTCCGATTAGTATGGAAAATTTCACGTCTTCCCGTTAAAATTTTATGGCCATAGGCTTGATGCCCGACATCCCAAATAAGTTGATCTTTGGGTGCATCAAAAACATAATGCAATGCAGTTGTTAATTCTACAACGCCTAAGCTTGCCCCGAAGTGTCCGCCATGAACGGCTACAGAATCTATGATATAATCTCGCAGTTCGTTACAAACTTTTTCTAATTGATCAAACGGAACTTTTTTTAAATCGGAAGGCGAGTTAATATTTGCAAGCAGTTTTCCGGGAACAGGTTCTGGTAATAACATAATTAATCGGGTTGGTTCACTTTTTCGATACGGAGTTTTACACTTTCGAGATAGGCTGCACATTGTTTTGAAAGAGTTACGCCTTCTTCATAAAGAGAAACAGATGTTTCAAGATCTAAATGTTCGTCTTCCATTTGTTCTACAATGTGTTGAAGACGTTTTAAGGTCTCTTCGAAAGGGATATTTTCCAGTTGTAACATATTTTCTCAATTTAAGGTTTTATTTCTTTTTTTTCTGCTTCAAATTGCTGCAAGAAGATATCGAGTTCAGCACCACTTAAAAACGAAATTTTTCCAGAATCTTTGTACTGTTGATAAAAGATGGACATTAATGCTACAGTTGGAACAGCGATAATCAAACCGAGAAAACCGAACATAAATCCAAATATCAATAAGGACATCATTACTAAAAGAGGGTGAAGGCCAACATGTTTACCAACAACTCGAGGTACAATGAAACCCGTTTCAAGAATTTGTTCAACACCATAAACCAAATAGATAAAAGGCAAAAACTCAAACCATGGGTTGCCTACTGAAACACCAACAATAGTGGAAACGGTAACGGCCATCCAAAGACCGAAAGTTGGAATAAAATTCGTTAAACCTGCAAAGATTCCAAGAACTAGACCATAAGGAACGCCAAAAATGGTAAAGCCTATGCTTAAATTAATCATTGAAATAATGACAACTGTAAACTGGCCTCGTAAATACCCACCAATAATTCGACCCAATTCTCGAGTGTAATCTTCAGGTGCGTCTTTAGGTATAATAAGTTCTTTTACAAATAAACCAATTTTCTCATAATCACGAATCATGAAAAAGAGTAAAAATGGTAAAAGTATGATGAAGAAAATGATGTAAAAAATAATATTTGTCGTTCTGCCCATTGCCTTTGAAGATGCGCCCGTCAAACTATTGTAAAGCATACTATTTATTTCCTGAATCTGATCGGCTAATTGGGGAATAATCACATGTGTGTCTAAGCCAAGTCGTTCAACTAGTTGTGTAACACCAATATCAGAAAGCCACTGATGTGTATCGCCAGAAGCTGTAATTAATAATTTGCTCAATTTTAGAAACTGAGCAGTAATTGCAGGCGATGCAACAAAGAAAAATAAGCCAATCAATATTAAACCAATAAAAGTGAAAATACTAGCTGTAATCCATCGTGGAATCCATTTTTCCAAATAATTAACAAAGGGATCAATTAAAAAAGCTATAATGAACGCTATAATAAATGGAATTAAAAGGTGTCCCGAATTATACGTGAGCCATAAACCAGCTGTAAACCCTGTTCCATATAATAAAGCTCTCGCCACAGGTTGTTTTCGCAAAGGATATAGAACTATTCCTACAACTATTGCATAACCCATTGGATTAATTAAGTGTTTAACAAGGAACATGATGAATAAAAGTCCTGTAACACCTGCGGTAAGTAAAACTAACTGACCTTTTTCATTCAGCCATGAACTGTTTTCGTTTGACATATAATTGAACTGAGAATATTTTATGGAAGAATAGGTAATTTTGCAGAAAATACTTAGTTATCCCTAAAAAAACTGCATTCATCGAGTAGATATAAAAACAAGATGGATTCTTTGTAAGTTTGTCTAAATAAACAAACGTAACATATAATTTTTTTAACATGAAAATTCTTGTAACAGGCGGGGCTGGATTTATTGGATCCCATATTGCAGACGCATTAATTAACGCTGGGCACAACGTGCATATAATTGATGATTTAAGTGGAGGCTTTAGAGCTAATATAAATACAAAGGCAACTTTTCATGAATTAGACATTAGAAGTGCAGAAGTTGAAGAATTGTGGAAGGCAGAACAATTTGAGGTAATGTATCATGAAGCTGCGCAAATGGATGTTAGACGCAGTGTAGCCAATCCGATTTATGATGCCGATATAAACGTTAAAGGATTTTTAAATTTAATGGAATCCGGAAGAAAAAACGGTTTAAAAAAAGTGATATTTGCCTCAACTGGTGGTGCCATTTATGGTGAACCAGAATATGTTCCTCAAGATGAAGTTCACCCTTTACAACCTCTTTCTCCTTATGGAATTACCAAATTAGTTACCGAGAGATATTTGTTTTTTTATGAGCAAAGTTATGGGATACAATGGATTGCACTTAGATATGCTAATGTGTATGGACCACGTCAAAATCCACATGGTGAAGCAGGCGTTGTTGCTATTTTTATTGAAAAGATGCTTGTAAATGAGCTGGCTTTCATAAATGGGAATGGCGAACAAATACGTGATTATGTGTATGTGAAAGATGTAGTTCAAGCAAATATCAAAGCTTTAAATTATCCAAAATCTGGAATATTCAATGTAGGAACTGGAAAAGAATCAACGGTGATAACTTTATTCAGAAATTTAAAACAACTCACTTTAACAACAATCCCAGAAGATTATAAACCTGCTAAAGCTGGCGAACAAATGAGAAGTGTTATCTCAACTGAAAAAATCACCAAAGAAATGGGCTGGGTTTGTCAGTACGATTTAAAAGTTGGTTTGGCAGAGACAGTTGGCTGGTTTAAGAGACGCCAAAATGTTGCTAAACAGCACTAATATATTTGAATAGAGTGTGTTAAACTCAAATTCGGACTTCGTTTCTATTAAAAAGGCAGTGGTTTTCGTAAAGAAACGGTCATCCCGTGCCCTGACACGATTCGAAGAACCACAAAGTGCTATCTCTGTCCAATATCTTTTTACGCAACAATCACTTTTTCTTTGAATAGATTGGTTCTAAGGGAGATGCTGGGTCGAAGCCCAGCATGACCAAATAACAACTATGAGCTAAGCTCATTATGATGTGAATAAGCTCTTGTTTTCATTAATTATGCTACATCATACCGTTAACAAAATAATTCACATTACAAAATGTCAAAGTCCGAAAGTTGAATATTAAACATATGAACTATTTCATAATTGAGATAGTTCTTTTTTTTAAATAGAAAACGTGTGATAAATGATTCAAAATTTCTTTTAAGAATCCACTCTAAATGTTGGATTTGTTTTTTTTACCCATTTTTATCGAGTTAATTCGCAAATTATTTTACTGTAAACAACATTGTCTTAGTAAGCTCAGGTTACAATAGGTAAAATGTTGAAGCACTTTTCTATCAATTTTAGTGCGTCTTAGTTTTATTGAGTATTTTAAGACCGAGCCCAAACAAAAGTCAAATTTTCAGTTATCATCTTTTTAAATCGTGAGTATTCGCATATTATTTTACTGAAAACTTCCTCTTAGCGTAAGCTCAACAGTAAAGAAATATAACTTTTTTTTTCACACCTATCCCTAATCAAAAATCTTCAATACTATGAAAAAAACTCTTTCTTTCGTGGTTTTAACGATGTGTCTAGTATTCGTTACAGTAAACGTGGTATCTGCACAAAAAGCTTTAGAACCCAAACCATCTCCTATGGCTTTAATAAAAGCAAACCTTGAAGGTGCTTATGTAAGTGTTACGTATTCACAGCCACACAGAAAAGACAGAACAATTTTCGGGGAATTAGTTCCTTTTGGAAAAATCTGGCGTTTAGGTGCAAATGAAGCGACACAATTAACCACAACTAGTGATATTCAATTTGGAGACCAAATACTTAAAGTTGGTACATACACCGTATTTTGTGTCCCAGAAAAAGACCAATGGACCTTCGTTTTTAATACTGTTCTAGGTCAATGGGGAACATATCAGTATGATGCTTCAAAAGATGTGTTAAAAGTAAGCGCAAAGACAGCTGCCACATCTGAACTTTGGGAACCATTTACAATGAAATTTGAAAAACCAGATGGTAAAAAAACTAATCTAGTTGTTATGTGGGAAAATACTATGGTTTCAGTACCAGTTATGGTTAAATAAGAAATCATTTGTATTTTTTTGTAATGCCTCTGAAGAACTCAGGGGCTTTTTTTTGTGGCGTAGTCAGTTAAGTTAATTAAGGTTGCTTAGACTGTGTTTCAATTGTGTTCAATCTATTTCACAATTTTAACATCGATTAAATTAAGGTGTCAGGATTGACGGTTAATAATGAACTCATTCTTATAGTTAGCCTAAGTTCGGGTTAATAAATTAAAATAAGAACAGAAATAAATAAATTTCGTCCTGATGGGCTTGACCCAGAATCTCTGCCCAATTTGGGATTAAATTCGAGATTGCATTTCATGGTTTTTCAAAACGTTTCACGTTGCCTTCGGTATCACCATGAAGCCAAATGAGGTTTTCCTTTGTTTATTCTAGGTTTTGATTATAATTTTTGTACAAATCAATATTACGAACTCAGGTTTTATATCTTAATACGAACGTTTATCCTAAGCATTGGTTTTGAATTGTATTTAGAAAAATTTGTATTGATGAGTCCACTATGAAACGTCGATTTTTGTGCATTAAACTCTTCCAAAACCTATTAATTTGGTGAATTATTATAGAAAACTACTTTTCTGAGTAAACTCACTGATTAAAATGCTTAAGAAAATCAGCTCCAATTTGAGTTTTGCTGATTTGTTTGTATAATTAATTTAACATTAAACTAAATAAAGTTTTGAGTCCAATCCGTAAAGTCGATTTTCGGTTTATATACTTCCAAATCCATCAAATTTGCCAACTATATTTTGCTGAAAACTACTTTTTGGTTAGGCTCAGCGTTGAATTTTAACTAGATAAGAAATATGAGTAAAGTCCTTTTAACCTATTTATTCGTTATGCTTGCTGGGGTTTTATCCCTTTCAGCGCAAGAAATGGTTTGCCATGATGTTAAAGCAACACCTGGCGCTACTGAAAAGTTCGCAGCTTTAGGAAAAGAAAAAGACTTCCAAATGGCTCACGATGCTCCCAAAGTACTAGAAAACTATGTGGCAAAAGGAGAAATGAAAGAGTTTAAAACTCCTGATGGAAAAACCTCAAAAGCGTACATGGTTAAATCCGAAAAGGAAACCAATCACTATTTGTTTTTAGTCCACGAATGGTGGGGCTTAAACGATAATATTAAAAGAGAAACTGAAGAATGGGCAAGTAAATTAGGCAATGTAAATGTCTTAGCTTTAGATTTGTATGATGGAAAAGCAACGGCAGACCCCGCTGAAGCTGGAAAATTAATGCAATCTGTAAATGGAGAACGTGCGAAATCAATTGTTTCTGGTGCATTTATACTAGTTGGCAAAGACGCAAAAGTAGCCACAATGGGTTGGTGTTTTGGCGGTGGATGGAGTATTCAATCCGCATTAATTGGCGCAAAAAACGTAATTGGGACAGTAGCATTTTATGGTTTCCCAGAAATGGATGTTGAAAAACTAAAAACCTTAAACGCAGATGTATTAGCCGTTTATGGAAACAAAGACAAATGGATAACTCCAGAAGTAGGTGCTAAATTTGAAGCAGCCATGAAAACAGCAGGAAAAGAAATAGAATCTTTGTATTACGATGCAGATCACGCTTTTGCAAATCCAAGCAACCCAAACTTTGATGAAAAATCAGCGACTGATGCTAACAAAAAAGCGTTTGAATATTTGAGTAAACGCTTGAAATAAATCTAGAATTTATTATGTTTTAAAAAAGGTAGCATGGTTTCCGTTCTGCCTTTATTTGTGTTAACCTGAGTTCGGGATAAGAAAGAAATATAATAATTTCATCATTCTGGGCTTGTCCCAGAATCTTCGCCTGATGAACCAAGAACTTAATGCTCTTCTAAAGGCAAAACGGTGGGTTTCTTTGTTTTTTCTTGTAAATGCCTAAAAAACTATAGCACCAATTCTTATCCCGAACTCAGGTTATTAGAATACGTTCTACAGTTTTTGCAACATTCTGGTGCGAGCTTGTGTGCTCGTTGCACAATTTAAAAACGTACTGTCATTTGACTTCGCAGTGCCTTCGGTATCGTTGACACTCTCAAATTGATTTCATCCCACGTTACAATCTCTCCCTCACTTTACTAATTATTCGTTTTGCATTTTTGGTAAAGTGTCCTACATTCATCTCGAAAAAGAGCAAGGTAAATCACTCTCTTTCCTAATACTTTCTGTATTTTCTCAAAGTATTACTTTTAAAAATTAATCTCTTTTTCACTCTTATGGCTATTAAAAAATCGGAATTATACAGCTCTCTTTGGGCCATGTGCGATGAACTTCGTGGTGGTATGGATGCCTCTCAATACAAAGACTACGTGCTAACCATGCTCTTTGTTAAATATGTGAGCGATAAGTACGCTGGCAATCCAATGAGTTTGATTGAAATTCCTAAAGGTGCTTCCTTTGATGATATGGTAGCGCTTAACGGTCAGCCTGATATTGGTGATCGGATTAATAAAGAAATTCTTCGTCCTTTGTTTGCTGCCAATGGTCTTGAAGGTGCCATGGAGTTAACCGATTTCAATGATGATGAGAAATTGGGTAGTGGTAAAGAAAAAGTGGATCGCCTTTCTACCTTAATTGCCATTTTCGAAAATCCAGCTCTTAACTTTAGAAATAATCGCGCTGAAGATGATGATATCCTTGGCGATGCCTACGAATATTTGATGCGTCACTTTGCCACAGAATCGGGCAAAAGTAAAGGTCAGTTTTATACTCCTGCTGAGGTTTCGAGAATTCTTTCCAAAGTAATTGATGTTCATAAAGCCGACAAACCCTCATTCACTGCTTACGATCCTACTTGTGGTTCGGGTTCTTTGTTATTGAAAGTAGCCGAAGAATCACCCAATGGATTAACCTTGTATGGACAAGAAAAAGATATTGCTACCAAAGGTTTGGCTATCATGAACATGTGGTTGCATGGTTATCCTGAGGCTTCCATTGCCGGTAAGAATACGATTGCCAATCCTCAGTTTAAAGATGATGGTGGTAAACTAAAACGTTTTGACTTTGTTGTAGCGAATCCTCCTTTTTCCGTTAAAAATTGGGTTAGTGGAATCGATCCGGTGAACGATGAATTTAATCGCTTTCGGGGATATGGAACTCCTCCAGAGAAAAATGGTGATTATGCCTTTTTATTGCACATTCTAGCCTCATTAAAAAGCACGGGGAAAGCAGCTGTTATTCTACCTCACGGTGTTTTGTTTAGAGGTAATGCGGAAGCTGAAATCCGTACTAATATCTTAAAACGCAAATGGATTAAAGGCATTATTGGTTTACCTGCCAACTTGTTTTATGGAACAGGAATCCCGGCTTGTATTATTGTTTTAGATAAAGAAGTCGCCGAAGAACGAACCGGTCTATTTATGATTGATGCAAGTAAAGGTTTCATTAAAGATGGCAACAAGAACCGCTTGCGCGAACAAGATATTCACAAAATTGTGGATGCCTTTAACCGACAATGGGAAATTGCTAAATATTCACGGTTTATTCCTTATACTGAAATTGAAAAGAACGAGTATAACCTAAATATCCCTCGTTACATCGATACCCAAGATGAAGAAGATATTCAAGACTTAACGGCGCATTTAACGGGTGGAATCCCACAAGATGATATTGATGCTTTGCAAAATTATTGGGAAGTCTATCCCAATTTACGACGTGAACTGTTCCAACCTTTGCGCGAAGGCTATTCCAACTTACTCATTGCCAAATCGAAAATTAAAACAACGATTTTTGATCACCCGGATTTTACGCAGTACAACGACCAATTGAATGAACTTTTTGAAACGTTTGTACAACATAATCACCCCATTTTGAATGCCATTAACGCAAGTACAAAGCCTAAGGAATTCATTGCTACTTTATCCGAAGATTTGTTACATCGTTATGCCGATAAACCTCTCATTACGAGTTATGATGTGTACCAACGGCTTATGGATTACTGGAATGAAATTCTGAAAGATGATGTCTATATGCTCATTGAAGATGGTTGGATAGCCAAGGTGAAACGCATTATTGAAAAGAATGCCAAAGGCAAAGAAGTGGATAGAGGCTGGACTTGCGACCTGATTCCTAAAGAATTAGTCATAAACCGCTATTTACTCGACAAGCAGACCGAAGTACAGAACATTGAAGCCGAACTAGAATCCACTCAAGCTGAAATTCTTTCATACAACGAAGAACATGCCGGTGAAGAAGGATTATTGAGCGAAGCCACAAACGATAAAGGTAGTATTACCAAATCGACCTTGACTTCTTTTATTAAGGAAATAAAACACAAGCAGGATGAAAAAGAGGCCTTAAAATTAGCCCAAACCGTATTGCGTTTATTTGAAACCGAAGCCGAACTCAAAAGAACCTTAAAGAGTAAAACTGAAGCCTTAGATACACTTACCCTTAAACAGTTTAGTAAACTTACTGAACAAGACGTAAGAGATTTAGTAGTGAATGATAAATGGATCAGTAGTTTAAAAGCTAGCATCCAAACTGAAATTGATAGTATTTCACAACGCTTAACAAGCCGTATTAAAGAATTGGCAGAACGCTATGAGTTCACCCTAAATGAATTAGATAGCCAAACCAAAAGCTTGGAAGAAAAAGTAAGTGAACATCTCCAAAAAATGGGTTTGGTATGGAACTAGATCAAACAAATGAACACGTTTTTACAGATATCTGCCATCTGATTGACGAGGCTCGGTCTTTTGTGGCCTCAACTGCCAACCAATCTATCACGCTGATGTATTGGAAAATTGGGCAACGGATTAACAAAGAAATCCTGAATAACGAACGCGCCGAATACGGAAAACAAATTGTGTCGCAACTTGCGACCAAATTACAAAGCACCTATGGTAAACGCGGATTTCAATTGAGAAATCTTCGCCGAATGATGCAATTTGCCGAGTTATTCCCCGATTCCCAAATTGTGTCGCAGGCTGCGACACAATTGAGTTGGTCTCATTTTATTGAATTGTTATCCCTAAAAGAAGAAATTAAACGTGAATTTTACCTCACTTTAGCGATGAGTGAATTATGGGGAAGAAACGATTTACGAAGTAAAATTGATGGGATGTTATTTGAGCGTTCACTCATAAGCGGAAAACCTGATGAAATAATAAAAAAAGAATTGGCAGAAATGCGCTCAGGAAATCCTATTTCACCTGATGTAGTGTTTAAAAGCCCGTATTTCCTTGATTTTACTGGTCTGAAAGGAATGTATAGTGAAAAAAATCTTGAAGAGAGTTTAATTGCATCTTTAGAACAGTTTATCATGGAATTGGGAGCTGGATTTACGTTTGTGGAACGCCAAAAACGCATGATAATTGATGGGGAAGATTTTTATCTCGATTTGCTGTTTTTCCACCGAAAGTTAAAACGACTTGTTGCGATTGAATTGAAGTTGGGCAAGTTTAAAGCTGCTTATAAAGGACAAATGGAATTGTACTTGCGTTGGCTTGATAAACACGAAAAACAATCCGGTGAAGAAACGCCGATTGGATTGGTATTGTGTGCAGAAGGTGGACACGAACAAATAGAACTGTTGCAATTGGAAAAATCCGGAATAAAAGTAGCGGAATACCTCACCGAACTACCCGATAAACACTTGTTGACAGAGAAACTCCACAAGGAAATGGAATTGAAGCGAGAGTTATTCGCACAGAAAACGGAGGACGAATATGAGTAAGATTCAAGAAATACAACTGGTTAAGAATTGTGCTTTTGTTGGAATGGTAATCTTGCTGGTAGCAAAATACATTGTGTCGCGGTTCGCGACACAATTGAGAGGAGTAGTATGGAAGTAAGAAAAGGCTACAAACAAACGGAAGTGGGTGTGATTCCTGAGGATTGGGAGGTGAAAAAACTTGGTAGTCAATGTCAAATTTTTGGGCGAATTGGATTTAGAGGCTACACAATTAATGATATTGTAAAAGAAGATCAAGGAGCCATCTCTTTAAGTCCATCTAATATTGTTGATGGAAAACTTAATCTAAATAAAGTCACATTTCTATCATGGTTTAAGTATGAAGAATCGCCAGAAATCAAAATCAACAATGGTGATATTCTATTAGTAAAAACAGGGTCAACTTATGGTAAAACAGCAATTGTAAAAGGATTGTTTCAAAAAGCTACATTAAACCCTCAAATTGTTGTTTTAAAAAAAATAATTTGCGATAATGCCTTTTTAGGTTACATGATGAATTATCCAATAATTAAAGAGCAAATTGAAGCTTCAATAGTTGGAGGAGCAATTCCAACATTATCACAAGAGCAAGTATCAAAGTTTGCGATCCCACTTCCTCCGACGATTGAGGAGCAGAGGGCGATTGCGGGGGCGTTGAGTGATGTGGATGAGTTGATTAGCCGTTTGGAAACGCTCATCACCAAAAAGAAAGCCATAAAACAAGGCGCCATGCAAGAACTGCTAACCGGCAAAACCCGCCTCAAAGGCTTCGAAAGCACCGGCAAAACCAAACCAACCGAACTCGGTCCCATCCCCGAAGACTGGGAGATTTTGTCATATGAAGATATTTTTAGTTTCTTAAGTACATCGACATTTTCAAGAGCTGAACTAAAAGAAGATGCGGAAGTAATGTGTGTTCATTATGGAGATATTCATACAAAATTTAATCATTTTATCGACTTTACAAACAGTCAAATGAATGGATGTGAGTTAAAAACTGCATCAAAATATTCTTTCATTAAAAATGGGGATTTAATTATGGCAGATGCTTCAGAGGATTATGAAGGCATTGGTAAATCGGTTGAGGTAAAAGGATTGCAAAAAAATGCTATTTCTGGACTTCATACAGTTTTACTTAGAGATAAAAACGACTTTTTCGTAAATGGATTTCGTGGCTACTTACAATCAATTAAATCTGTAAAAGTGAGTTTAGAGAAATATGCAACGGGTCTTAAAGTATTTGGTGTAACTAAAACAAACCTAAAAAAAATACGGTTACCTATTCCACCTAAAGAAGAACAAAAAGCAATAGCCCAAATCCTATCAGAAATGGATCAGGAAATCGAGCAACTCGAAACCAAAAAAGCCAAATATCAAACCATCAAACAAGGCATGATGCAAGAACTCCTAACCGGCAAAACACGATTGGTATGAATGACTTTTTAACAACAACTTTTTGCTTTTCAAAGGGTCAGAAAAAGGGCCAAAAAGGGCCAAGATATGTCAAAATAAAAAATACCTAACGCTTTACTTTCATGGCATATACTATTATTAATAATTATTATACACAAAATATTATTATAGTAGAAAGGGCCAGAAAAGGGCCAAGATTTCAATGAGTAGTAGAAAAAGAACCATCAAAAAATGAATGTTCCATGAGCAAGACAATCGGTAAAAAAGAACGGGAAACACAAAACAGAGTTATTCAACTCTTCAAACAAGAGCTGGCTTACTCCTACTTAGGTAATTGGGAAGAAGAAATTAGAACTCATCCCATAGAAGAAAATATTCTATCTAACTATTTGCTTTCAAGTGGCTACTCTAAAGTCCTTGCCAAAAAAGCGGTAGATGAATTAGTAAAAGTTTCCACAAATGTCTCAAATGGTTTATATGAAACGAATAAAGAAGTGTATCGCTTACTTCGTTATGGAGTTACCGTTCGGGAAGAATTGGGTCAAGCTAAAGAAACCGTTTGGTTAATCGATTGGAATAATCCATCTTCGAATCAGTTCGCTATCGCCGAAGAAGTTACGGTTCTAGGAAAGAATACGAAACGCCCAGATATTGTAATCTATGTAAACGGTATTGCTTTGGCAGTTTTGGAGTTAAAACGAAGTAAAGTCAGTTTAGAGGAAGGAATTCGCCAGAATTTAGATAATCAAAAATCAGAGTTTATTCCCAAATTTTTTACAACCATGCAGTTTGTCTTGGCTGGAAATGATACGCAAGGTTTACGTTATGGAACAATCGAGACCTCAGAGAAATATTATCTAAAATGGAAAGAAGAATCATCCAAGGAGTTTGAGTATCTACTCGATAAACATCTCGTTCAATTTTGCCAAAAAGAACGGTTTTTAGAACTCATTCATGATTTCATTATTTACGATAAAGGCATAAAGAAACTGTGCCGCCCTAATCAATATTTTGGAATAAAAGCCACCCAAGATCATGTTCGCACTAAAAGAGGTGGCATAATTTGGCATACTCAGGGTTCAGGGAAGTCATTAACCATGGCTTGGCTCACGAAATGGATTCGGGAAAATGTAAGAGATAGCAGAGTGCTCATTATCACCGACCGAGAAGAACTAGATGATCAGATCGAAAAACTCTTTATTGGCGTCGAAGAGAATATCTATCGGACAAGAAGCGGAAGAGATCTCATTCGAGTGCTCAATGAGAAAACAGAAATGCTTGTCTGTAGTTTGGTTCACAAATTTGGAAGACAGTCCGATGAAGGAGATTTCGATGCTTTTATTGCAGAATTGAAAGAGAATTTAGGAAGTGACTTTAAAGCGAAGGGAAATATCTATGTATTTGTAGATGAGTGCCACAGAACACAATCTGGCAAGTTGCATGATGCCATGAAAATGATATTACCTGATGCTCTTTTCATTGGTTTTACAGGAACTCCTTTGCTAAAAAAAGACAAAGGTACTTCAATGGAAGTGTTTGGGCCCTTTATCGGAAATCCCTACAAATTTGACGAAGCCGTGGAAGACGGTGTTGTTCTCGATTTACTGTATGAAGCAAGAGATGTGGAACAGTTCATCACCGATCAACAAAGTATAGACGATTGGTTCGATGCCGAAACCAAAGGCCTAACTGATGTAGCAAAAGTGGAGCTCAAGAAAAAATGGGGTACGATGCAAAAGGTTCTAGGCTCTAAATCACGTCTGGAAAAAATCGTATTTGATATTGTTAAAGACTTTAAAGTCAAAACTAGGCTTCAAACGGGTGAAGGAAATGCCATGTTGGTTTCTGGCTCGGTGTATCAGGCCTGTAAGTATTACGAACTATTTCAACTAAGTGGCTTTAAAGAATGTGCCATCATTACCTCCTATCAACCCAATGCTGCCGATATAAAAGGCGAAGAAACGGGAGAAGATAATCTGACCGAAAAATTGCATAAGTACACCATTTACAATCAGATGCTAAATGGTAGAACTACCGAAGATTTTGAAGCAGAAGCCAAAGCCACATTTATAAAAGAGCCATCAAAGATGAAACTGCTTATCGTAGTGGACAAACTCTTAACTGGATTTGATGCCCCTTCTGCCACCTTCTTATACATTGATAAGAAGATGCAAGATCATGGCTTGTTTCAGGCGATTTGCCGCGTAAATCGAATTGATAATGAAAGTAAAGAGTACGGTTATATTGTCGATTACAAAGATTTATTCATGAGTTTACAGAAGTCCATCACCGATTACACTTCCGAAGTGTTCGACGGATATGATGCAGACGATGTCGAGGGTTTGTTGAAGGATAGACTTACAGTAAGTAAAGAGCGATTAGAAACGGCTTTGGAAGCAGTTCGAGCCATGTGTGAACCGGTTTATCCACAAGATGAACCAACCTTTATTCGCTTTTTCTGTGGAAATACCGAAATTAAAGATGACTTAAAAGCAACCGAAGAAAAACGCGTTGCCTTGTATAAAGCGGTTGTAGCACTTATTCGTTCGTATGCCAATGTAGCCAATGAAATGAACAAGTTGGGATATACCGAGGAGCAAATAGCACGAATCAAGGAAGAAGTCACGTTTTACTCCGATTTAAGAGATACCATAAAACAAGCAAGTGGTGATTATCTAGATCTTAAACGCTTCGAGCCAGGAATGCGCCAACTCTTAGATATGTACGTCGATGCCAATGCAAGTAAGAAAATATCAGACTTCGAGAACAAAACGCTAGTAGAGCTCATTGTAAAATTGGGTGGAGATGTAGATAATACCTCCAATGAAAATAAACGAAGTAAAGAAGCCGCCGTTGCAGAAACCATAGAAAACAATGTGCGAAAAGTAATTATTGAGGAAAATCAGACCAATCCGAAGTATT
>CAZNTR010000096.1:0-14598 GCA_964575925.1 uncultured Chitinophagales bacterium | reverse complement strand
TTAATTTCAGTGGCGGTAGCGTTACCTGATTTATCTTAATGAAAATCCATGTTAATTACGTATGATAAAAATAATTAATTTATACCTTGTTTATTATAAATCTCATTGACTAGTTAATGATCATTTGTTAATATTATCAACTGCCTTTGCGTTGGATTTATTTCTTATGTTAAAAATATTTGTTTTGGTTGGTGCTTTTTTTATGAGTTTTGTTGTTAACGCATCAGGTGAAGCTATTTGTCCATCTACTATTACTTGTGATTATGATTCAGGGGTGTGTGATGTGATGCCTCCAGAATGGTATTTAATTAACGGTAGCGCAATTGAAGATTTTTCAAATCAAACTACCATTGGATTATCAAAAATAATGGGCATTTCTTACAAGGAATCAGGCTCAATGATTGAATGTATTTACTCTTATGGCCAAAACTCTTCAATTCATATTTATACACCTGCAAAAGAATTAATCGGAAACAATTGGGTTTTCTCTGGGTTCGGAAAAACTAAAGCCGAATGTTCTGATGTTACAGATCCAACTACATGTTATGGCATTAGATATCCTAATTTAAATTAAAATCATGGTTACATTAGATTAATGGGGATTTATTAAAAAATTCCTAAAAATTTCTTTTTCCCTTTACCGCTACTGTGCTCAAGTAACTTTTGATTACTGCTGAGCGTCTCTAGAATCATTGCCTTCTCTGTCATTGCTGTCTCTAATTGCTTGTGTAGGAAGTCATTTTGCCTACTCTTCTCAGCTAACATTTCTTTTAAATGTCTAATCTCAGACTCAAGAACAATTCGCGAACTGCTTTCATCATCATTCGCGCTTGATCGCTTGTTGTGCGCATCAGGAAAAACACGATAAAACTCAGATTTTTCTATAAGGTAACTTCCCCCATCATCCCTTGTAGCAGAAAGCTTTCCCTTCTTTATCATGCCTTGTATATGCCTAGCGCTAAAGCCTGCAATATCAGCAGCTTCTCGCGTACTGAGTAACGAATTTTTTTCACTCATGTTCGCATCCCTTCGTTTGTTTTTCGTTATATATAATACAAGTTAGTTACGCTATATTTGTATAATAGTGTATAAGCATGTATAATTACAACAGGTTATAATAAAATAGGTGATATCATGGCCATTGCAATTAGGTTGCCCGAAGAGCTAGAAGACAAACTATCTATGCTTGCCAAGAAAACAAAACGCTCCAAAAGCTTTTATGTAAGGGAAGCTATTGAAAGTTATTTAACGGATGTTGGTGATTACTACATAGGTATGGATACATTAGAAAACCCAGGTAGAATTTATTCATTAGATGAAGCAAGGAAAGCCTGTGGTCTGGACGATTGAATTTTCAGAAGTAGCAATTAAGCAGTTAAAAAAACTTGATAAGCAAACAAAACTAAGAATTTTTGATTATTTAGAAAACCGTGTTTCTACTGCTGATGATCCAAGACAACAAGGCAAAGCACTGGCTTACAATAAGGCAGGCTTATGGCGCTACCGTGTTGGTGATTATCGTATTATTTGCCAATTTAAAGATGAAACAGTAACTGTTTTTGTCCTCTCTCTAGGTCATCGAAAAGAAGTTTATCGCTAACAAAACCCTTATAACTACAAACATTCAACCTCACAAACGCGCAACTATATGCGCTTTTCTTAGAGATAAAAAAAAGAAATATATATAAAATTTTAGAAATCATAATCGTAAGTAAATCTAATATACAGGACCAAGCACACCTTTCGCATTGGAATGCCAATTTTTAACCTATTGATTTATATGTAAAAAATAATATTTCGCCAAAAAAACCGAAAAATACAACCCTCTTGGATTTTTAAAGAGCAAAAAATACAAGAAAAGCACCGATAAGTGAGCGAATTCAAACCAAATCTATGCTGCATAAATGCAGCACTTATATGCACTTAATATGATCCCGATTTTTGGATATAGTATTTATGCTGTTTTAAATGCATCTTCAGCGAATCAACCAGTTCATATTAAATGCATACTGAAATTTTAGAGGAAAAAGAGAATTAAATGCCCAGAGTTACAATAAAGCTCCCCGGGCTTGGGGAACAATGGAACAGCCAACCCACTTAACCCCTAAAAATGTTTTTATTGATTAATTACGTCAACATAATGAGCGCAAGTTGCTTCTCCAGGCAGTGATCGTATAAATTTCCAAGCTTCCTTTGAGGATTGGGATTAATGTTTCCACAAATCACATTTGTATGTACACACAGAGCGTGTGATTTATATTTTTACGTTACAGCATAAGCTCAGGAGATCGATGCCAGGCTTTATCTTAAGTACACAGATCATGATTCAGTCATTGGTTGTGATGGTTTGGATGTAATGTTCTTCCGATTCATATCAAATATAATAGACAAAGCAAGGATTGTTCCACTAATTAAAACTGACCATCCAGCAAACGTTGGTTTGTACCAGCGCTGCATTACAGCCATCCAGATAAACCCAAAAAGTTGAATCCATGCTGAAATCTGGCTTACTGATGACCATATCGACAAAGTAGCTTCTTTACCTTCTGCAAGGGAAGAAATCTTAGCCCGCAGTTCTCCAATAATAAAGCTATACAAGAACCCACAAATTAGCATTGCAATACCTGAGCCGACAAAGCTTAAACCAAACAAATAAAAAGTAAGTGTTAATACAAAAATAAGGACTGCGGGTAGCAGATAAATATACTTTGCTAAAGCAGAGGGGAAAATTAAAGCTATAGTCCCACCCAATCCCCAGAACATCAGAATCAAACCTATTTGGTAAGGATCAAGTCCCTCTAGTTTAAGTACAGGTACCTGTGTACCATTATGAAACGCTCCAAGAAGCAAAAAAAGGCCCCATATAAATATTACCGGATGTAAAATCTGTTTTAAATGGTTGTCTTGTGTTTCGGATGCGGAGTTAGAATATTTTTCCTTAGCACCACTCTTGTTTTGTAAAAACATGTATAGAACGGCACTTATTAAAAAAGTTACGGCGTCCAAAGAAAATAGCACTTGATAGTTTGTCTTTTGCAGGAGAAACCCTCCGCATGCAGGTGCAAGCATTATAGCAATGGCTCGAAGAGAGGTTAGACGACGATGGACTGTTTTAAGGTGATTTTTAGGTACTAAATAACTTACAAGACTTCTCTGGATATTGAGGCTAATACCCATAATGAGAGAGCTAAAAAACAAAAAAACATAAATTTCCGATATATCATGGAACCAGACGAGCAGCGCCACACAACAAGCACCCAAAATTCGTAAAGTAATTAAAGATCTGAATAATGAGTACTGCTTACAGCGATGGGTTAGAAATTTTACGAGCCATAATTGCGGCAAGATACTGACAATAAAAGAACCTGCAACTGAAGAGGAGCCATAACTTTGGTAAAGAAAGATCTGGAGCCCTAAACTTGTGAGCAGATCTCCAAAAATTGAAATAGTGCTTGCAATATAGATAAAAGAAACTTTTAATTTATTGTCCAAAGCAGCCCCCCATTGTCCCATGATGGGCATTTACTCCAGTCTGTAATTAAACATATTGTTTTTAAAAAATCCTCAACCTTAGATGTATTGAGCTTTCTACGTGGTGTAATAAGGCATCGGTCTTTAGAAACCAAAAATTCAAGAAACTCTCCGTGAAACAACATTTGGAAAGCCAATACTGCAAGCCCATAAATATCTGTAGCTTCAGTCCAATATGGATATGGTGGTTGATGATGAGCTAAAGCACCGATGTGTCTTTTTTCCCCTATTTCATAAGAATTACCCCAGTCGATGAGGTTCACTTGCCCCTTCGAGTAGCATATATTAGCTGCTTTGATATCCCCATGCACAAAACCCATTTCATGGGCCTTATCGAGAGACTGTTTCATGAGTTCTAAGATAGATTTAATCTCGCTGAAAGTTGGTGCCCAGCCCTCAAGCCAAAGCTTATCAGCAATTGTTGAGCCTCCATCTTCAATTATTATATACGGTAACTTTAGGATCGGGTCATTCCCACTATCAAGTAAGTTTACAACATTAGGAATACCCTTCATTTTATTCAAAGCCCGAAGCTCTCTATCAAATGCAAGAAATGAAGAGCTTTTTGCCTGGGGAAGTTTTATGATAGCTTGTTGATCGAGGTGAGCTGCGTCAAAAATTTGTGCATCACTTCCTTGGAGGCGTTCTTTTTTATTAGATAAGTACCATTTACCTATTTTATTGATTTTTTGAGTTGAATTTACTTTTATTGAAACCGTCATAACTTAATCCGGCCTTGGGTAAAAATCATCCCAGAGAATAGGAGTAAATTTAATCTCCTCTTTTAACTTAGTAAAAATCTCGTTCCACTTACTTTCAATTTGATCATCAGAGAGGGCATAACAGAGTGCTGCACTCCGAGCCCAGGAAAAAAGATTTTCATCTGGCAAAGTTTTCCCTTTCTCAATTTCGTGTTCGGCTATTTGATATATCGAAAAACGAATTTGGTTTTTAATTAGCGAATACTTTCTTATTTTAGGGTCAAAATTATCCAACCTAATTTTATGGATTGTATCAGCCCAAGTTTCATCACAGGCTGCAATAGCGGTTTGTAAGTGCCTATGGTTTTTGGGTAATAGTGCCCCATAATATTGACGAATAGGATGTGACAAATAATCAACATACTCTTCAGTTTTAGTAGCATGCTGCTGGATAGCTGAGTCGCTGATCCAAAGTTCCGTAGAGTCGTTACTGTTACTTGATTGGCAGCGAAAGACTGTTTTCTCTGAAAGGAAATTTTGAGCACGGCTTTTCAAACTTTTTTCTAAATAATTTTGCTTATCAGTTGATTTATTACATGCATCAAGCATGGTTTTTTTACTCTTGGACGTTGGTCCAGTTTCAATGTTACAGAATTCTTCTGTTAAATTTGGAGCACAGTGTCTTTCTGAAAGCTCTCGAAGAAACTGGAGATCAAAAGCACAACAAAATTCTTCTGCATTAAGTAACATCGAAGCCGTATAGTCTTTTGGACCAAATAAACTTTGATATAAGTCAGCAAAATTCCAAAAATGAACGAGCTCATGGCTAATGAAGTAAAATTGCGCTCTCTGAGGCGATAAATCTGGTGCGCAAAAATTCTTGGGGATAACAAAATATCTTAAGTCTGGCCTGAATAAATACTCCCCAGAAAGGTCGCTAAATATAAATCGAACTCCAAGGTTATATCCGTGAACACGTAACGCTCTATATGAGCGACTTAATAAAAAAGCGACAGTATCGTTAACAATACTCTTTGAAGCTGGCCATAGTTTAGGAATGCCTCCCACAGCCTCACAAATAGTTATTCCAGCAGCAAGCCAATCGTCTGGGCTATATTTTTCACTCAAGGTTTCCCAGGTATCAATTAATGGTATTAAGCTATAGATGTCTAATTGAGCTAATGAAGAGTGATCAGTAAAAATTTGTTTTAAACAAAGCGTTACTGATTCTTTATTTGAATTTTGAATGGCATCAAAACCATCAATCCATAGATCAGCTCCAATGCTACTATTTATCCAAGAAAGATTTTTTGGATTTAAATTTATTGTTAAATTTTTATATGTTTCCAGGCAGTGATGAAGCATCGTTTTTCTCAACACTTAATAGTATGTTATATTCAAGTCTAACTTTTGGCTAGGTTAAGAATAAACGCTTACTACTACGTATAACTATCTTGGAGATTAAAGCAAGCCCCCCTGAGCATGAAGAGCAGGGGAGAGATAATGCATATTCTTAGGTGTTTCCGTAAGGAACAGACACTACTTTAACTTTATCTTTGATTTTATTGGGGATTAATTTAGATGCTGAAATTTTCTTCTTCATGTGTATTCTCCGTTTCTTAGTAATTGAAGCATCGCGATTCTATTTGCGGAATCTAAGGGTTGTGATCATAAATTGATCTAATATCTTAGTCAATGATTTATTCCTAAGGAAAAAATATTGGAAACCCTTTCTTATCGATTTGCTAACCTGGAAGATGCTGAAATAATTCATCAATATACTCAGGAAGTTTTCATTGAGTCACAAAATGTTCTGTTTCTTCCTGACTTCCTTTTAAACTCAATTAAGGGCGACGAATTAAGCTACCTGTTAAAAATTATACAGGATAATAGAAGCTTTATTTACCTTGCTTTTAGTGGCTCTAGAATGGTTGGAATGAGTGATGGTCATTTATCTAAACCGCCTACACCTAAGCTAACAATCGGAGTAACCGTTAAAAAAAATTTTCGCCGTAAAGGCATTGGCAAGAAGTTAATTGAGAGCATGATTCTTGAGTGTCAACGAAGAAACATTTTAGAATTAAATCTCCATACTTATTCACACAATCATGCTGCATTAGCTCTGTACCAAAATTTAGGATTTGAAACGTTATATGATAGTAATAATAAAAAAATTATAACTTCCTCTGGTGAGGTCGTAAGTAAAGTAGATATGCGTATGTTAATAGAATGAAGTTCTATATTTATAAACGGGCTTGAGTTAGCTGTTCCATTTACACCCAAGCCAAAACTAACACCTATGCAATAATGTAGGTATTATCCTATAGAAATAAAACAAACCTACCATTGAAAAGAGTAAAATCATCACGTTGCGGAGCAATGTATATTGCGCTCTTTGAGATTATTGGATTGTATGAATGATTCAATAATGTTTACGTGCGACAAGATGAGATATTTTCCACTTCAAAGGATCCAAGATCACTGGGTAACCCAAAAGCTCATCTATTAAAAAATCAATCTGAATTTGCTTGGCGCTTATGTATCGCTCCTGAAAATCTTTGTTTTTATTAAGCCAATTAAAAATTGTTTTCTTGGTAGGCCAGTGTTTGTTTTCTTTGCAAAGCTTACCAATACCTTTATCGCCATTCAAAATAGATATACATATTTCATCTGCTAACTCAGTTGTATATTTTGATGGACGGCCACCTTTGCTTTTATTTTTTAATAAAGAGAAATTGCAGGTATTTTGTTTTTCTGTATATTCAATTTTAACGCCGGCAGTATTCATACGCTTTCACCCATCCTTTCAATATTTTGCTCGCCAGAAGAAGCTTGCTTCACCTTTGCCCTTCTTCGGTTACTTTCGCGTATTGCTTCTCGACCTTTCTCCGTTCGTGCGCCAGTAGACTTGCCTCCATGTAGCTTACACCGCCCGTTTTTAGCCACATCATTATCTTTATCCCATACTGGTGGCGCTTGGCATTTCGTTCCTCTTCGCGTCTTTGCGCCACATGTTCCCCTGTCTTTTTTTCTTACCTTTGGCTCTTTAGCAAGCAAGGATAGACAAACCTCCCCATCTTTTCTGATATATACCGCAACCATCATACCTCCATTAACTCAAGCTGATCCTCATGCCGTTATCATGCCTGGTGTAAACCCACACCCCATGATATGCGCACGCGCGCTCGACTGCCAATTACTGCTTTTAATACCGAAAGACCATACCCCATAACGTACACGCGCCTGATCGCGCGTAAAGGTGTAAATACTTGGTTCATTTATACGCCACACCTCATGATGCACCCGTGTTATAGCTCCGAAGTAAGTAATATAGATTTTCAATCACGGGTTAATACGCAACGATAAACACTTTAGGCTCGAGACGTTTTAACCATCAAAACATAACGCTTACCAGAAAAAGGTTCCTCTACCTCCAAATCAAAACTATAAAATTGATTAATGGGTACATTCCGCACCCCTATATAGCTCACTTAATTAGGTTATATTTATGACAAAATGATCATTTCTTCACGGGGTGCGTTTTGTACCCACTATCTGCATTTATATATATAATAATAGCCAGTAATGGGTACATTCCGCACCCCTATGTTTCCAGCAATCTTCTTGCTTGAAATTTATCTTTTAATCCAAGTTCTTTTGCTATACGACCATAACCAAGGCCATCACCTTTCAATTTGTGCGCTTTTTCTTTTAAAATTTCTTTATCGGTTCTGGTATCTAGACTTAAACGATTAACCATTGGAGAAGGTATTTCTATTTCAAGTTGATACTCACGGTTATTTTTCCTAGTACGCTTTTTATTGACGTTAAACCCGATGAATTTAAGAAACTCAGAAATAAATGCTATTGGTCGTTCGGTGGGTATTTTTAACTCTTTGCTGTATTTCTCACGTAGAAAGCCAAGGCCAACCAATTCAGCGCATTGACTGGCGATACTGTTTCTTAGTTCTTTTATTACATCTTGAGTTAATTGTTGTTTCTTAAACAGGGTTAGCGAGATTCCTGCTTTTAATAGTATTTCGTTTTTCTTTTGAACATGATGAATGGATGAATCAAGCCTAAGTATTTTTATTATTTGTTCTTGTTTATCTACCGCGTCCTTTGCTGAGGGATTGCACCATATTTCTGCTTCTTCCTCTGTTACCTCTTTGCACTTAAAGTAATCTCTGCAAATAGAGGACTCAGAAGCGTATCTCTCAATAAGAGTTTTATACACTCTTTTTCTGGCAAGTAATGCTTTTTCTATGGGTAATGGTGTGGCGTTAATTAATTTTAACTTTTCTTCTTTTCGAACCTCTTCTGTTGTAATTATTCCTTTGATAACTTCTTCAGAAGCTAGTTGACCAATGATTTTAAATCCATATTCGTTACGTAAAAGTCCGATAAATGCGTGTATGAATAGCGACTTGTTTCTTTCTGTGTTTAATTTTATATTACTTTCTATACTATTAATTTCTATTCCGTGTTCTTTTAGAGATTTCGCACCAAGATCACTATAAAAGCTTGTCATAATCATGCTTTCTGGCCTGCACAATAATCCTATTTCCCATTCAGTTATGTCTCTAAATCTTCGCATCATTTGCAAGCATTCTGTTGCGCTTAGTACATTACCTGAGAATAACCCATAGCCTTTTGTAAAACGTTTATTCTCATGCTGAACGCTAACACCTGTGCCTATAATGCTTGTATGAATCAAGAGGTCTATGAAAGATGACTGTTCGGTTATATTTTCTATGAATGGACTTAATTCATCATTAGGTGTTTTTGATGTTATTAGGACTATATTTTTTAAAGGGAATCGTTCTTGAAAGAACTTTACTATGCTTTTTCCTTGAGCTTCTGATTCAACAGCAAGAACACATGGTTTGTTACTTTGAAGGTCTTCCTCGATGGATTTTATAACCTTAGTTCTGTAATGCCTTGGTGCTGATGAGCATGATATTTCGACTGTATAGTCTCGTTCTGGTTTTTCTGCTGTAACAACCAAAACGTCTTTGTCGCTTATGTCGAATATTTGCTGGTAGTGTTTTATGTCCTGTGTCGTTAAATCAGCGTCAGTCAAATAAATACACTGTGCTGTTTTAGATGATTCGGTAAAATTATCTAATACAGAGTTATTAATATTTTTATCTGTATAAAATGTTTTAAGGACTTGGCTTGCTTCATCAATAAATACTGAATTAGCTTCTTTTAAGTATGATAAAAAATGTTCGTGTTTAAAAGAGTGTAGACAAATCGCCATACCTTTAAGAGTAGATAAGCTTGTTGATGAAAGATAACGGTCATAATCCTCATAATTAAAGCAGTTAAGTTCCTTAGAAATTTGATCAATCAGTTTTCTTCTATGGGCAACAACTATGCCTCCATCCGTTGTGTTTGCGTGTTCAAGCATGGTTTTAATAAAGCTCTGGGTCTTTCCTTGCCCATGCTGTGCTTTGATGGCTATGAGCTTGTATTTATTTCTTTTTGCTTCTTCAATAACAGGATTCCAATTTAGCTTTAAAGAGCTATCTTCTTGTTTTTCCTGCTTTAGCTTGATGTGATTACTAAATTCTTTTGGTTCTAACTCAAAGAGCTTTTTAGCTTGATTAACTCTAGATTCTTGTAAGCATCGGAGTAGATTTAGTATTTCATCTGAAGCTTTAATCTTGGATTTCTTATAAATAAATTCATTAAACAGATCATGATTAGGAAGGTCTGCGCCTATTCGATGAGAGATTAAATTAATAAAAGCGTATAGGTGCTTTTGAGTATTATTAAGAGAAACCCATTTAAGCCTGCCTTTTGATGATTTAATTTCCCTGCATTCATTAATGATATTTTGGTCGTATAGATTAGCCAATACAGGAATAATGGTTTTTTTTAGCCCATACGAATAAATAGAGCCAGCATTGATAATGGCTTCACCACCGGATATAGGGCAAGTACAAATTTTTCCCGTGTAATTAATCAACGCACCATCAAAAGATACGGTTTTATTTTCACTTACCAGAAAAATAGAGCTGTTTATGCTAAGCCCAATAATCTTTTCGCTAATGTTTATGCTTTTATTATATTCGGCAATCTGATTGTTAATCTCTGCTTGAGTTGTTTCAATGCCATTTAGTTGACGTTGGTCATCCCAGTCTTTATCAGAAACTGGAGGTATTGCGACTAAGCCACCTGTTTTATAAGCTGCCGTATGCGCTGCTTCGTTTCCAGTCCATCTGTTATGGCTGTCATTATCACCTAGAAATCTTAATTGCTTCCCAGGAAATAGTTGTTTAATGCGTTCTGCTTTACCTTTTATGCCGTTGGCATCGAACGCCACTACTGTTGTGGCTCCTGTGGCCATATTGGAACTAATTCCTGTCGCCACCCCTTCGACAATATCAACATAAGGTAGGCTTGAATCACCTTCTATGATGTGGATTCCATCTTCTATCTTTGTGTCTTTTATATACCCCCTGGACTTATCATCATTAATATATTGAATACCTATAAGCAATTCTTGGTTGCTAATGTCGTAAACAGGTATTATTAATGCGCCTGCAAAAACTGTTTGAGTATTATTTACTTTGTAGCTTTCTTTTATTACTAAAACAGATTTATCAATGTCCTTTTTTTGAAAGTATGAATGGGGCTTTAGTTCACACTTAGATAAGATTTTATCTGCATGATAACCAGCCCTTTTCTTGGCAAGTTTTTTTTCGTTATTAGCGTCTCGAGGTGTTGTTTTGATAGGTGTGAAACTTTGTTGAACGGGTATTTTGTTTTGTTCGAAGTATTTAGCAACCATCTTAATTGCATCTTTGTTTTCTATGCTGTGGAAAGTTGCTATAGCGTTAAACCCATCTGCGCCACTTGAACAGTTACATATGTATGATCCATTTCCATCCTTATTATCAAATCGAAAGTCTTTTGCGCCTCCATGATTTGGAAAAGGACAATTTACGTGTACATTTGGCCGTTCAGAAAAGCTTTCTAAAGGCATTCCGCAATATGAAAAAATAGAAGGCCATATCCCGTTAGCTGACGCTTTTAAGCTAGCTAAAGATGTTTTATAATTAGGCTGTATTTTTCTGACCTTGGGCGCAGTGTCCGCTGCGCTGGTCATTTCACCACCTGCACTAGCATTTATTGCTCTCCAGAAGAAATTCGGCACAAAGACCATAACCACTGTTTCTTTTCCGGTATTCTTTTGGTGAGAACTTCGAGATCATACTTCGCCAAGAGTTCGCGAACAGAAAACTTTATTGTGTCGGATTTGTTTGATACACCCGTTCTATGGGATAAATGACGGGATAACATACCATCTGGATTTTTAGCTAGAGCTTCGATGATCAGCTTTTGATTATAGGACAGCTTCTTAAGCAGTGTTTCTGGTAATAGAATCTCTACCTGAGACCTCTTTTTATTATTAACTTCCATCTGTTACCACCTCAATTAATACTCGAAATTAATCGAAGTGCGATGTTATTATTCTTTTTGTTTCTTGTGTTAGTCTAAGAGTTTTACTTTTTCTAACAATTTATTGGCAATATCCAAAAAACAATGTTTATAATAACGAAAGGTATAGTATTTTTAGGTGTTAAAAAAATCTTTTTTAAGCTTTTGTTCTTACTAAGCCTTGATCAAAGATTTCTTTTCTCTAAAATACGCACCTTTACGCACTTCAAGAACCCAATCGAGGTCTTATACCGGCCAAAGTAATACAGACCTCGATTGGAAAGTCGTAATAGCGTAAAAAAATCACTAATTACTTGTTTAATATCTTACTATTATCTAGCTTAAATCAAAAGAAAAAACCCATAAAAACTCTATATAAATCAATCATAATGAGACAATAATTAAACGTCATGCGCAACTAAGAAGCTTGTATATGCTTGGTCTTGATAACTCCATCTTTTTGCTTATCTCAACCACACTTAATCCATCGTTTTTTAGCTGCCTAGCTTTATCGCTAAGGCCTTTATCAAGCTTTGGCCTACCGATATGCTTACCTGCTTTTTTGGCTGCGCTAATCCCTTCTTTTTGCCTTGTTCGCGTAATTGTTCGTTCGAATTCGGCGAATGCTCCCATCATTTGAAGCGTAAGAGTTGCCATCGGGCTATCATCACCTGTGAACACTAGGTTTTCACTGTGAAATTTAACGCTAATGTTCTTGATCACCAAGCCCTCTATAATCTCTTGTAGGTCGCGAAGATTTCGCGCAAGCCTATCAATACTGTGAACATGTAACGTGTCTCCAGAGCGAAGGTAGCTAAGGCATTCCTCAAGCTGAGGCCTGTTTCTTGAGCTACCTGACATTTCGTCTGTAAACTCTTTATCAAGAGAAATACCTTCAAGTTGCCTTGCCGTGTTTTGACCTTCTGATGAAACTCTTATGTAGCCTATGTTTTGCCCTGTCATGATTAGCCCTTGTTCTTACTTACTTCATATTAAATTCGATACTAGATACATCTGATCTGATACTAGATACATCTGATTGTATGCTTTCGGTATTTTTTTTAATTCTTGATATGTCCCATTCAAATTGATCTATATGCTCTATGATTCCTTCTATTTTTTCTGAGTTTGTATTATTGAGACTATTGCCTATAAAAAAACATAAAATGCAGAGAAACGCTACGGTTATAAAATTCACAATTATTTCCACAAAAAAAAACAACCTACCTTGAGTAATTAGCTATCCATAATGTAAACGAATGATACCACCTTTATTTATTAGTGTAAATAAATTTAAATTTAATTTTTATTTACATCGTAACTTATTGATTGTTCGTGTTTGGATGGAGTTAATAAAGGTATACCTTTAAAGACACTTAAGTGAAAGTTGATTAATTTTAAATCAAATGTTATTATTCGCCCACTTTGAATTAAGGTTAACCGACATGAAAAAGGCATTTATTTTACTCCTTACTTTCTTGAGCTTCTCTTCAAATGCGGCAGTAGAAATTACCTGCCAGCCAACTCTTACCTGTGATTATGATTCAGGTGTATGCGATACGCCGTCAGGATGGTCTATGAGTCCGTATCAAGCATTTGAGGATTTTTCAAATCAAACTACCATTGGATTATCAAAAATAGAGGGTTATAAAGCCATTGGTTACAATCTTGTATGTTTCTATGAGTACGGTGACCATTCATACATTTCTGTTTACACATATGCACCTGAATTAACCGGAAACAATTGGGTGTTTTCTGGGTTTGGTAAATTTAAAGCTGAATGTTCTGATATTACAGATCCAACTACATGTGCTGGCATTAAATAGACTTAATTTAACTAATTATTGCTAACAATTTAATCCACAGAAATTGTGGGTAAGTAAGATGGCATGAGGTATCTATGAATACATCTAACTACAGCTTGGAAGATAAAGTATTTTATCGTGCGGTAAAGGCTGTTTATTTATTAATAATATTTTTATGCACGCTAGCACTGATCTGTATGGATAACTCGTCCGACACCTATGCATCGTATTTTATCGGTGTTGGATTTTTCACACTTGTATATTACATGCTTCTTTACATTGCTTATGGAAGTGTCAGTTTTCAGGGAACCATACGAATTATCAAGAAAATATACAGAGCTTGTGAGCCTCTTTAAACCGCTTAATATGGCTTCTCGTATTCAAGGTGAAATGAAATGTTAAAAAAGATTGTTATAGGATTGGTAATTCTAATGGGGATGCATGGCATGAGCGACTTCATGGAGATACGGCAGAAGGAGCGGGAATCTATTGCCAGCTTAACGGTAACCAATCCTATGGAGCAGGGTGCACACGGTATGCTCAAGACCTTTTATCCTGGAGGGATTCTTAAGACTGAAGACACTTATAAACATGGGCGGATCACCAAGCGTACATTTCACACCATAAATGGGAATGTATTATTTACCGAGTCTTATCTTTTACCTGGGTTTCGAGGATGGCTCTATGACACATTAATGGATGATATTATCTATAAATCTAAAATTATATCTGTAGATATGAGCCCAAGTGGAAAAACAACAACACAAATACTTACCTCTTCAGGCGATCCAGATGGAATTGATATAGAGCAAACTTATATAGATGGCACTTTAAGAGAACAATATTTTTCTATAAATCACAAAGTATACCGACACAAAACATATGATGAGAAAGGAAAACTCATAGATTCAATCTCAGAAGGTGTTAACTGGGGATGGGTGTTTTGGATATTGTTAGCCTGCTTCATATGGTTTATATAAGCGATTAACAACAGGAAGAGGTTTAATTTCATGAAAAAACAGATATTTCGCACCCTACAAGAAAGAAATTTTAGTTAATCATGGATTTTCATTAAGATAATTCAGGTAATTAAGGCGTACGCCACGCGAGCC
>CAZNTR010000095.1:13289-14817 GCA_964575925.1 uncultured Chitinophagales bacterium | reverse complement strand
GGTGCTTTAAATGATTTTTTTTCTTTCATGTTAATGGTGGGTTTGTGCTGATTTTTATTTTCTTTTTTGAGCTTCGATTTGGTTTTTATTGAAAATTAATGTCTAAAGTTTTATTAGTGCCGAATGCTCGCCCACATTCAGCCCCCCAGCCCCCTTTAAAGTTCTTGCGTCTTTTTTAGCATTTTTAGACTTTGGTGAAAGGGAGAGTTTGCCCAGCGCTCCGCATTACAAAAATCAAAGCACTAAACCAAAACTCCCCCTTAAGCCAACCAATTACGCCAAAAAGACAAGCCGAACTTGAAGGGGGCTAGGGGGATGTAAATGCATATTTTAATTGCTCATTACTCTCTCATCACTGTTCATTACTTTTCCGTCTTTTTTTGCATTTTAAGACTGTGGTGAAAGGGGGAGTTTGGGAGTTTTGGTTTTGGTTTGGGTTTAGTTTTTGCTTAGTTCTATGTTTTTTATGGTTTTATTTTTCCATTCAAACTTGGAACCGCTTGGAAGTAAATGCATTATGATGTTTTTTGCACCTAACAATGAATCCTTCTTTACAACAACAGAAAACTCTGTTTTTTCCCAAATCAAAACTTGTCCGTCTCCAATTACTTCTACATTTCCGTTTGGTTTAAACCATAATGCAGTTGACTCATCAATACCAGCGACGCTTGAAACGGGTTCATCTAATAAACTTGTTATTAAACGATTTGAGCGTCCTCTTCGGATAAAATGTTGATCTACAATCATTCCTTTTAACAAACCTAAACCTGGTTCCAAAATAGTATTTTGTTTTCTTATTTGGCCAAAATACACTCTTTCACTAATTGGGAAACGTTCATCACCTGTTATCATCCATTCACTTTGAATAGCCGTTCCGGCTGAAGTTCCTGCAATTACAGCACCATTTACATACGCTTTATGAATCGCTGATTTAAGCGCAGTATTTCCGATAAATTGCATTAATCGATTTTGATCTCCACCACTAAACCAAATTCCACCAGCACTTTCAAACTTCTTAATAAGCTCCGTATTTATTGAATCACTTTTTTGAATCAGCATATTTTCAACATTCTTTGCTCCAAATTCTTTAAACATATCACGATGTTCCCATCCAACCGTATCCGGAATTCCTGATGCCATTGGCACAATTAAGAATGGCCCATCTTTCTGCAAAGCAACAATTTGTTTCATTACAGATTCTGGTCTTTTCCCACCTCCAATTAAAACTAAATTCCCTTGTGCGAAACTATTGGAACAAAATAAAATGAAGATTACGATTTTGAGAAGTACATTCATAAAGTAATTATCAAATTTAAAATTAAGTTTATAAGATTTTAGATAAATATACTTAATCAAGAATATATAGGATTTTATTCTTTTTGATGTGATTGATTCTTGATTTTTGGTTTTTGATTTCTTTCTTCTTTTTGCTGAGATTCTGGGTCAAGCCCTGAATGACAAAAAAAACTTCGGTCATCCTGAACTTGATTCAGGATCCCCACCAAACTCCGCTTTCTGTGTTTAGAAA
>CAZNTR010000095.1:0-13189 GCA_964575925.1 uncultured Chitinophagales bacterium | reverse complement strand
ACTTTATGTGACATGAATTTCTTTCTTCACTAGGCCGAGATTCTGGGTCAAGCCCTGAATAACAAAAGAACTTCGGTCATCCTGAACTTGATTCAGGATCCCTGCCAAACTCTGCTTTCTGTGTTTAGAAAACTTTATGTGACATGAATTTCTTTCTTCACTAGGCCGAGATTCTGGGTCAAGCCCCGAATGACATTACCACTGAATTCCAATCCATTTAACTTTTCAGGATTTCAATAGCAAGCCTAAGAACGGATTCGAAATCTTCGTACAACATAAATTCATCGTTTCCGTGTGGATTTTGAGCGCCAATTCCTAAATTAGTGGCTGCCAAACCTTTTTCATTATACACATTGGCGTCGCTTCCGCCCGTGTAACGATTTGGAATAGGAATTAATGAAGCATTTTTCATCGCTTTTTCCAAACGTATTCGCAACGGATGATCAGCTCCAATTAAATAGGGATTAAAATCTTTTGTGGCTTTAAAGTTCATTTCAACGCCATGCTTTTTCGCAATTTGAGAAAAGTGAAGCTTATATTTTTCCAAGAATATTTCAATTTCAGCAATGGATAATGATCGCACTTCGCCTTCAAAAACACATTCTGGAGCGATTACATTGGTTGCGTCTCCGCCTTTTATCAAACCTACATTTGTTGTAATAAACTCTCCCATTCTTCCGAATTCAATAGAGCTAATCATCTCTGAAGCAGCCCTTATGGCACTTCTTCCCATTTCTGGAGCAACCGCACTATGAGCTGCTTTGCCTTTTACACTCACTTCAAATAAATACATTCCTGCGCATTCCGAAATATAATTTCCCGGTCTCATTGCACTATCAAACACATAAAGTGACTCAATTTTATAAGGAAATAAATCAACTTGATATGCTCCTAAAAGACCAATTTCTTCCGCAACGGTAAAGACACAGAAATAATTTATTTCTTCAAGTTTAAACTCAAGCTGATTTTCTAATAAAACAGAGAGAATACTTAACCCTGCTCGGTTATCAACGCCGAGTTGTTGATTTCCATCTGAGCTAACTCTATCACTATGTCGAATTACTTGCACATTCTCGGTTGAACGTGCCGTATCTAAGTGAGCTGTAAAAACAGTTGCCGGTTTTTCTTTATCAAATTGTGGTGGAAAAACGAGGAGATTTCCTGCATTTCCTCCAATTTTTTTGGCAGTGTCATCTTCTAAAACCGTGAATCTACGTTCTAGGAATCGATGAGTTAATATATCGGCAATCTTTCGTTCATTTTTACTGAGCGCTTTAATTGCCGTTAATTCAGAAAATAAATCTAAAAGCTTTTCCAAATTGGAATCGACTTTATGGTGATTTTCATTAATTGCAGAAATACCCATTTCTTCGGTACTAAATGTTGTTGTTTGTGAAATCATACCCAATTAAAACCCTTATTCTTAAAACTCCAATGTAAACGTAATTCGTTGAATCGCAGAAAGATACTTGTGTTCAGAATACGAAAAATCAACTACTGCATTCACGTTTGTTAATTTTATTCGAGTTCCCAGTCCTGCTGCCCAAGATTCTTCTGGATTATTTAAAACATAACCACCTCGAAGAAAAACTTCGCTGAATTGTGTAAGAAAAGCGAGTTCTGAACCAAAACTAATTTGTTCATTATTGTCACTTGGATTCATAATATCGGCGGAAACTAACCAGTAATAATTTTGAGTTTGAAACGGTTTGCCAGCTATTCCGACTTGGAAATTTAATGGGATTGGATAAGCTAAGGTTTCCAATTTTTGTCTTGGTCGTCTTGAAGGGAAATCAACTGAACTTCTATCTTCAAATGTGGCTAAATCTTCGCCATCCATTAACATATCAGTTCCGAAATTTCGAATTGCCATTCCAAGTACAACATCATTGAAACCAAATTTGTATTGAGTTCCTAAGTCGAATGCAATTGTAGATGCCGAAGTATTCCAAATTCGTTGATTTATATATTTAGCGTTTAAACCAAAACTAAATTCTGCGGTCAAAAATCTAGAATAACTCAATCCAAGCATTAAATCGGATGCATCAAAGAAACGCCCTGTCCCGTCAGGGTCGTCAACGGTAGTCACTTCTTGTTCGGGAACGGCAACATTCATCACACTAAAACCAAATGTTCCTAAACCTGAAATCGTTTTCGCAAAGGCGAATTGATTCACAGAAATATCGGCCCACCACTGAATATTAGAGAAGTTTATAGTTTGATTCGTAATCTGTGAAATTCCTGCAGGATTCCAAAAAAGTGAATTGGCATCGTCTGTAACGGCAACAAATGCGCCTTTCATTGCTGCGCCTCTAGCACCGGCTTGAATCTTTAAAAACTGAGCACCTGCTGTTCCAACCGTAGAAGATTGTGCGCTTAAAGCAATCACATTGGTGATTACGATCAGGCAAGTTGTTAGTAATTTTTTCATAATTTTTTCTCCTTTCTTACCTGATTATTTAATGACTGCAAAGCGATTAACATGACTTCCAAACGAGGTTTCCACTTTGTAAATGTAAACTCCCGGAGCAATTTCACGTCCAGCCTCGGTTCGTAAATCCCAACCTAGAATTCCACTAGTATCATTTTTTGATAATGTTTTAATCTTTTCTCCTGCCATCGTGAAAATATGGATGGTGCAGACATTAGGCAGATTCCTAAATCGTAATAAGCGTTCAGGTTCTCTTCTTTGCAAACTGATATCAGATTCCCAAGCGTTTGCAACGATATACGGATTGGGAACTACATTAATATTTGATAAGATTTCTTTGTCGCTAACTTGAGCAGGTTCGCCCGCAACTTTGCTAAACAAGTAAGAATCACCTTCATTCGGAATTCGCGTTACTTTTGAAGTCAGTAAAATTCGAGTTCCAACAACATTTGAAGCTCCACTACTTAAATCAGCAGTAAGTTTTAATTGAAAACGAGAGAAGTTTATGGCAGCGCCATTCGCAATTGTCTCTTCTCTAGGTGTCCCATTATTTTCAATTTTTGAAACCAAAAGAGAATCTCCAGTTACAACTGATGTAATAGTTACATCATAGGTTCTGTTTAACAAAGTCGAATAATTCACTTCTTCAATTTCGGCTTTCACACTTGTATTTGAAACCGTTAGTGTAAATGGATTATGCTTGAATGTTAATCCGATTCCATCAATCGTTACCATTTCAACATCACGAACGTGCGGTCTCAACGGAAGAACTATTTCATCATCAGAAGTTCTTTTTACTTTAAATCCTGTCGAAATGACTAAAACATCTCCTGCTTGAGGTTTTAAATCTGAGTCTTCAGATGTTTCTTCAAAGACAAACGAAATACTATCACGATCGATGCTGTACACTTGTCCTGGAACATATTCAGCGTTACTTATTCTATTTCTCGAAGCATTATTATTGCGAATACTGAACGTTGTTGGGCTTGTCCATGTAACATTATACGTTGTAGCATCAGCATTTAGAGCACTTAAAGGAGTCGCCGTAACTTTTGTCGTTAAGTTTCCAGTTTCAGGTCTACTAATCCGTTCAAACTCAATTTCATAATCGCTTTCGATTGTATTTAAAGGATCAATGGCTCGTAAAAACAAAGTATCTGTTGATAAACCCGATTCATGATTGGCAACTTCTGTTACACTTGCAAGCCAGTCAGATGCATTTGGTTTAGGAATTACGATGGCAATATTTTGTTCATCACTTGTATTTCCAATAGCCGATTCCAATTCTCCAACAATCGGAATTCCTGTGTCATAAGCAGTGAGACTATACCAATAAGAAAATCCTTCTTGAACAGTTGAATCAACAAACGAATAAGCAATTGTATTTTCTTCTTTATCAAATTCAGCTAAAGCAACGGGATCTGAACCATAATCTCTGAAAATATTTCGGTCGTATTGATCCCAAGTAAGTCCATTATTAATGCTTCGATATAATTTATATCCTTTAAAATCATATTCATTTGAAAAAGGATCGCGACTTAATTCTGAGCGATTATCCCAAAACAAAGTAACTTTATCTTTTTCTGCAAAAGCTTGAAGATTCGGTTTTGGAGGCGCAGAAGGTAAGCGCCAGTTCACAGCATAAGCATCATGAATACTTTGTGTTGTTGTACGAATTCCAGAATAATCTTTGCCTGCAACTACAGCAATTACAAAACTTAGCGTATCACCAGGATTAATGGTGTATGGACCACTTGATGAGTGAGCTGCAATATCTGCCCCAGAACTTGGAATGGTCGCGGGATTATCTTTTCTTCTTGTTGGATCAACAGGATGAAAAAATCGAGAATGTTCTGTTGCTGGAATTCGAGAGTAATCTGAAGTGAAAATTCCGTAAGCTAAATCGTCGTTGTCATCCCAATATGGAGTATCTGCGTAAAGATTGTAATGCCAATCAGTTAAACCTGCTTGTTGTCCGTTTATTTCGGGTGTTGAAATGTAAGAAACTCCAAAGTGTCCAGTTTGTCCGCCGACCCAATCTACTGTTTTTCCATCATCGTAGAAATACAATAAATCTAAATCTTCATCATAAGCAATTCGGTCATCTTCATATTCAGGATCGCCAACTCCAGCAGCATTTCCGACATCAATATCATGATAAAGACCAAAATACATTCCTGAATAAGAACTATCTGAGCGATTAACCACATCAAATTTAAAAACGACTGCATCTCTTACGAGTGGAAAACTAAACGAATAGGCGGTTTGATACACACTTATTCCTTTAACCAATTCGCGATTCAAACTGTCGTTATAAGCAGCATAAGAATCTTGATCGGAAATAAATACAGGATTTCCTTGTACATCTTTTACTGGCCATTCTCCATTAGGCCAACTTGAAGGATCTGTTGAAATGGCGATTTTCGAAGATTCTGAAGGATTAAATCCTGATTCCGCTTCCCATTCTTCATTTCCACTGTTTCTTGCCTGAATCACATTTCCTGGAAAAAGAACAAATGGATTCATTTGATAAATATATTCTTGCTGCGAATTTATCGGAAACTCACCAGAAACTCCTAATGCCGATGAACGAGCGTACAACTTTCCGCGATTTTCTACAAACATGCCCAAATTACTTCGGTTATGGGTTGTAAATCCACGTTCTTGAATGCCTTGAATACTTGGCGCTCCGTTAGCATTTTTTCCTTTTCCGGAACTCGTAGTGCTTGAATTTACTCCAACTTCATGATCCCTTTTTTGCATTTGAGAATAGGACAATTGTGCTGAAATTAAAAGCAGAACTAAGCTTAAACTATATATTCTAAATATTCTCATAATCAAAAAGTGTAACGTATTCCAAAGATGAAGTTTCTGGGAGCAAAGTAGTTAGCTGGATTATTAATCCATTCTGCCGACTGTGGAGCGATGGTAAACTCATCAGGTTTTCCTGTATCTGAGTAGACAAACCTTACATTTCGACGATCTGTTAAATTGGTAACATTTACAAACAAATCAACATCGTGGCCTTTAATAATTTGGATTGTCTTAATATAGGATAGGTCAATTTGCCAGGTTACAGGATATCGAGCGCTATTCAGTTCAACAAAACCAATATCTCGCCCGCCTGGAGTGTAAGGATAACCTGAACTTCCATTGATAATCGTTGAAAGACGTGTTCTCTGTAAAGGACGCAAGCCAAATAAAGAGAAACCTTCTTCTTTGCCAAACTTGGTTATCAGCTGAACAGTAAAAAGATGTGTTTTATCAAAGTTTAAAGGATATAAACGTGTTGATGGAAGTCTTCTTGGATATCCTTCTGTTTCTGAACTTGAACTTCCTTTTGCAACAGAATAGGTGTAAGTGAAAATGGCATCTAAATTATTTGAAACTCTTGAATCAATAGATAATTCCATTCCTTTTACGTTTGCATAATCTTCATTTACGAATCGGGAATAACTTGTAAATGCAATTTTTCCGTTAACTTCTTGCCCTTGTGCAATGTATTCAGTTCCAATTAAACCACGAATATCTTTGTAAAAAGCCGTTACTTTTACCACTGTTTTATCATCAAATTGATGAACTAAACCGACTTCATACGCGCTTGTTCGTTGGGCATCTAAATCTGGAGAACCGAATAATGGTTCGCGAGTGCCAAATTCATAGAAGTTATTTTCATACACAAAACGAAAGTCTGGATTTTGAAAAAATCGTCCGTAACTAAATCTCAAAATGGATCGATCTGAAATTGGATGTGCAATTCCGATTCGAGGGCTAAATTGCCAAATCGTTTTTGAATCAACTTCGGTTCCAGGCTGTAAAGGATCTTGTCTGAAAGAACTCTGCTGATTTGCGAAATCTAGACGCATTCCTAAGTTCAAAACAAAGGCATTTTTCTCGATTTTATCTTGTATGTAAACAGCGCCTTCATAAGGTGTTCTGCCTTGAATATCAGTCATATAGGGAACTGAACCCGTAATATTATCAATAGCAAACCAATCAACGACGTGCTGTTGATACTGAACGCCGAGTTTCATTTCGTTGGTTTGATTGAATTGCCACAACAAATCGGAACGGAAACTATAGGTTTGAGTGCGTGTAGTTGACTTTGATTGAGGATCTGCAGAGGCGAAGAATTCACCGAAATAAGTATTATCTACATAAGTAACTGCACGAACATATTCACTAATATCTTTATCTCTTCCATTAAAATATTCTTGATCAAATAAACTGAATCGAGTTGTTAATACAATTTTCGGAGAAAAAGTGTTTACCATTGAAAACAAACCCTGTAAACTTTTGGCTCTATTCACATTTACAGAATCTGGAATGTATTTATAAGCATGTGAATAGGTTTTATATTCTTCATCAGAAGTTCGTACTTGAACACTAATCTTTGTTCCTCTAAATGCATTCCAAGTTAATTTTCCAAAAAAATTATTTCCTTGATCGTACCCAAAAGGCAGGTGGTTTCCCGCTTCATATAATTCACCAGTAAATGCAAAGAACAATCTATCTTTCATAATTGGTCCGTCAATACGAAAGTTGTACGCTTGCAAAGATTCTCTACTGAATAAAGTATCAGACGATGAATTTGCCATTGCTCTTCGAGTTTCAACTAAACCTCTAAATGTATTTGAACCTTCGCGGGTAGTAATGTTAATAACACCCGACATGGCATTTCCATACTCTGCGTTAAACGTTCCCGATAAAAACGTAAGCTCTTCAACGGCATCGTTATTTATATTCGTTGCTAAAGCACCATTTACAGGATCTCGAACTAGAATTCCATCAACCATAAAAGCGACTTCATTTGAACGACCTCCACGAACGTTAAAACTTCTTCTACCTGAAGAAACAACTCCAGCTTGATAACCGATAATCTGGGAAAAATTTTGAACTGGAAGTGTTTTGATATCTGCTCCAGAAACCGAATTTCTAGAACCTGTTTCATCTTTTTGAATGAGCGGTTTTTTAGCAATTACGACAATCGTTTCTCCAAATTCTTGAGTCTCTGGTGAAAGTTCTACATCAATTGTTGTAGTTAAATCTGTTTCTACAACTACATTTTGAATTTCTTGAGTGTTGTAACCTAAATAGCTGACTCGTAAGGTGTACGTGCCGGGTGGAACATTAATAATAATGTAAGAACCGTCAATATTAGTAGCTCCTCCATAAAGTGTTCCATCTAATTGAACATTTGCTCCTATTAAAACTTCTTTGGTCTCTTTGTCGGTCACAATTCCTCTTATTTTGCCGGAAGCAAAAACATTATGACTGAGAAAAAGACAGAATAAAAGCAGTAGTCCCGATATTTTCAGGCTAGATTGCATACGTTTTGTTGTTTACTGATTGAAAAAGAAAATGTGGAAATTGCACGAAATACGGACCCATATTCTGTGACTGATACTCGAATGAGCTAAGAATTCAATCTTAGAATCTTGCTATTCATTTCTTGCACTAGTTAAAACTTAATCCTAAAACCAATTAAAGAAGGCAGCTGCCGTTGCAAGGCAACTGCCTGTGTTTGCATGTATATATGCGCTTACTTTATCAAGCTCATTTTACGAACTACTGATTGACCTCCAGCAGTTAATCGGTACAAATACATTCCTGTTGACAAACGAGAAGCATCAAATTTTACAGTATTAATACCTGCTGATTGAATGCCATCAACTAAAGTTGCCACTTTTTGACCAAGTACATTGTAAACTTCAAGAGTTACAAACTGTGCAGTTGGTACAGAAAACTGAATAGTTGTGGATGGATTGAATGGATTTGGGAAATTCTGTGATAATTGAATAATCGAAGGTCTCGATGAAATCTCTCTATTATCATCTGTTGAAGTTTGCAATAAACCGATTGTGACAACAGCTGAATCTAAACGAGCATCAACTACATCTAAATCTTTTCCATGCGTAAAGATTACACTTACTGAAGCTTCTTCGTTTACAGCTAATTCTGGAGTATCACCAAAATTTAAGAATGCAAAACCACCATTTTCGCCTGCATTAATAGAAGCATCTGGGAAAGCATCAACTGACATAGCATCCCAACGGGCAAAATCACGTGCATTATCATCTTCTGGATTATCTGAATCGTATTCATCATAATCTAATAGATTCACACCAGTTAAATCATCTATTGCTTGAATCCCAACAGCACCCTCGCCGTTGTAAACATACAAGCGACCAGTTTCTTGATCGAATTCCATGGTTTCACCACCAAATACGTTCAATAATTTTGTGCGTAATAGAACGGAAATTTTGAAGGTTTTGGGGGAATCGGAGACGTTTGTTACTCCAAATTCTGCAATACCATAATTATGTCCTTTTTGCAAAAAAACTACTGTAGAAACATTCAATGGAAATGGAGGTGAATCACGGTAAGAATTATCCATTACCAATTCACGGAAATACTGAGAACCGTCTAATGAAACAGTTACATCATCAACTATGTTCACGTCAGGATCATCATTTGTATTCCATACATACTCAGAATCATAACCAACTAATTGATATAAGCGATCAATCATTTTATCAGTTCCGGCATCAAATTTACCTTCTGAACCATCATAAGATTTAATTCTACCGTAGGAATTGGTTGTAGCAAGAAATGGTGAAGTGTCACTTTGGAAAGGACCTACTTCTTCATTATATCGTGTAATCGCTGAATCTAAACGTACATCAACAACATCTAAATCTTTTCCGTGTGTAATTGCAAACCAAACGGTGTACTCTTCATCGATTGCTAATTCAGGAGTGTCGCCTAAGTTGATAAAAGCCCAACCTCCATTTTCACCAGCAGTTACAGGTGCATCAGGAAAAGTTTCTGTCGAAATCGCATCCCAACGAGCAAAATCGCTTGCATTATCATCTTCTGGATTATCTGAATCGTATTCATCATAATCTAAGAAATTGATTCCTTTTGCCGTATCTGTTAAAGCTACAATTCCGACTGCACCTTCAGTGTTATACACATAAACACGATTCGTTTCAGAATCATATTCCATGGTCTCGCCACCAAATACATTTAGTAATTTTGTACGAAGTAAGGCAGAAAATTTAAATACTTTAGGAGCATCAGATGTGTTTTTTACCTGAAAAGCAACAAGTCCATAATTTTCGTTCTCAAACTGCTGAACTGTTGTTGAGACATTAATTGGAAAAGGAGGTGATTCACGATAAGAATTATCCATTACAACCTGACGAGCATAACGTGATTCGTCAAGAGAATAAACAACAGTATCAACTAAATTTACATCGGGGTCATCGTTTATATTCCAAACATAGTTGGTATCATATCCAACTAATTGATAAAACCGATCAATCATTTTATCGGTTCCTGAATCATACTTTCCTTCGGAACCATCATAAGTTTTAATGCGTCCGTAAGAATTAGTAGTTGCAGAAAAATGTGCCGTAGTATCATTTTTGGGTGAATACTGAGAAAACACATTTGTTGCACTTAAGGCTATAATGCAACCAATAAGAGCGGTTGACTGTAACCATTGTTTCATATAAATGTCCTTAGTGTTAATTATTGGTTAAGTATGACCAATAAAAAGAAATATTTTTCTCAAAATCAACAGGATTGAGAAATTATTTTTTCACAATGAACTATTTTTTTTGAGAATAAGCAGATTAAATAACATTTTTATCTATTAATAACAGTAGTTTATATGAATTTTTGAACAACTAATCAAAAGTGCATTTTTGAGAATATTTTTTCACTAATTTTAAAAAAGCGATTTTCTAGCTTATAAAGTGAAACAAGAAAATCCAATTTCACAAACTTTTGAGACGTCTTTTTCGGTTAAACCAATTCCCGATGGTAGACAAATCCCCGTATCTGCCCAGTTTTCAGAGACCCTATTTAATGTTTTTGGATACGATTCGAGAAACGGCATTTTATGCAAAGGAGTCCATAGATAACGACTTTCGATGCCTGCTTCTTTTAAGTTTTGGTGTACTTGATTTCGTTTTTCATGGTCTAGAAAAACAGCCGTTAACCAGAAATTTGGTTCTGAGTTTGAATCATAAGGAAAAAAAGAAATTTCTTTAATTCCACTTAAATGCTTTTGATACGCTTCATTTATTTGAGCTTTTTTTAAACATTTTTGCTCAATTTCTTGTATCTCCCCAACTCCGATTGCTGCTGAGATATTACTTAAGGCGTAATTAAATCCTTGTTTTTCATGCCAATATCCTGATGCATTTGATTTTGCCTGATCGCGATAATAACGAGCTAATTCAATAATCTTTTTATGCTTGCTTAGAATTAAACCGCCACCAGAAGTAGTGATGATTTTATTTCCATTAAAGGAAAAAGCACTTGCATCTGCATATCTCCCTGAAACTTGTTTCCCATTTAATGTTGTACCTAAAGACGCCGCCGCATCCTCAACTAAAAACAAGTTATATTTAATACAGACTTCAGCGATTTCACTAATTTTTGCCGAATAGCCCAATAAATGAACAATAACAACAGCTTTAGGCTTCATCCCTTTTTGAAGACATTCTTGAATAGCTTTTTCTAATAAATCAACAGACATTCCTCCTGTTTCCCTTTCAGAATCCACAAACCAAGGAATTCCGCCTTCTTGTAAAATGGGATTTACCGTTGCAACGAAGGTCAAACTTGGGCAAAAAACTACATCATTCTTTTCAATTGGAATTGATTTATAGATAAGATGTAAAGCTGCGGTTCCACTTGCACAACTTACAGCTTGCTCTGCCTCTAATTGATGATAGGAAGCTAAGAGAGTTTCCAACTTTTTGTTTTCAGGGCCATTTGGTGCAATCCAGCCATTTTGAAGAACTTCAGCTACATAATTCTGAGTTTGTTTACTTAGTTGAGGCGGCGATAGATAGATGTTCATTCTTAAAGATAATCAGGCTTAAATTGCAATAACATATTGAATTGCACTTTTTCTTTTTTTCTTTTTTTAAAAGACAGGATTTTTTGAATTGTAATCCAAAAGATGTTTCAATTCTCTGTACGAACTTCTTACTTCACTTTGAATGTTTGTTTAGAAAGAGATATTAGATTTGAAGATCTGAAATTGGAAGCATTCGATACTAATGCGAAAACCACCAAGATGCTTGTTAAATAAAATTAATATTATTAGTAATTTACCACCCAATTAGTCTCCCTTTGATTCGAAATATAAACTTCGAATTTCAGATATCTCGTAGGGAGAACTTCGAGTTTTGCTTGGGTTCGTCCTCTTCTCAAAACTCCGAGCTACGATTTGATTTCTTACAATAAAACTCAATCAATTAATGAAATCACTTCGACCTGAAAATCGCTTAAATCCAAAATCATGATGGTTGGTGTTTCTTCAAAACCATTTGCTGAACCAGGATTTAAATGAAGTGTATTCTTAACTAGTTCATTCTTAACAAGGTGTGTATGTCCTGTTATAACAACATCATAAAATCCACAATGTATTAATGCTTGAGTTATTGGTTCATGTGTCCCATGATAAACAGCAATTTTTTTCCCATTGTGAGTTGTTTCCCAAAATCCACCTTTTAGTTCCATTCCCGCTTCTTCTGCTTTTTTCATTAACAAAAAAAGATCTCCATCATTATTTCCAAAAACGGCTGTCATCTTTAAGGGCTTGAACAAATTCATCATAAATGGACTACAAAAATCACCACAATGAATTACTTGTTCAACTTTTTTATCTAAAAAAACTTGGACAGCTTTTTTGGTGTGTACTTTATGATCATGAGTGTCTGAGATTATTCCTATTTTCATATATCTACTCTACATTTTAAAAATTCTATTCTATTATTATCGTGCCGAAATCAAGTCAACTGAACTTAATTACTTTTCGATTCCAAAAGATACCTTCTGATTTAAATTTGACTTCTTGGCGAATTTTATGATTTCATACAAAATGATCTCTTTTAACGTCGATTTTTTACTTTTTATTCCACTATTTTTTCTCATCGATATTTGAGTTCATAATAAGACAGATTGATATTATTGATTATTACAGTAAAATTCAATGAGTTATATTTTAAATATTTAACAATGAATAAGCTATTATATTGATAAATTAGACCAAACATGGTTTTAATAAACTTACATTAAACATAAAATATTTATGTCAGAAAACACAAAATCCAATGAACAACTCGTACAAGAGTTAGACGAAATAAAAGCAATTGTAGCTAATTTGGAAGCTCAATTAACGGCTATTTACTCGGAAAAAGATGAAAATCAAGACCATTCATTAATTACAGATTATCAACAAGAATTATCAAAAAACATAAGCGAATAATATGATTCATACAGGAGTTCTAAGATCATTTGTACCAGATAATATGCTATCGGCAATGCCCCAACTAACAGCCCCTTTGGCTGATAATCTTCCATTTGGCGTAGTAAAGTTAGATGAACATGGTACCATTATCATTTATAATAACTATAACTCAAAAGAGTTTGCCGATTTTCATGGGAAGTCAGTAATTGGGAAAAACTATTTTACTGAAGTTGCGCCATGTGCAAATAACTTTATTTTCTCAGGTCGTTTCAAACGTGGCGTTGCCGCTAAAGAAATGAATTTCGTATTTGATTACGTTTTCACTTATAAATTAGCGCCAACTAAAGTTCGCGTTCATTTATTCCGTGACCATGCTGGTAACAACTGGATTTTTGTAAAAAAACACTAATGCAGAGAGAATTTGGAGATTCTCTATTAAAAATATGTACAAATCCAAAGCTTCAAGAAGCTTTGGATAGCATATT
>CAZNTR010000094.1:0-15000 GCA_964575925.1 uncultured Chitinophagales bacterium | reverse complement strand
GATGCTAAAGGTCTAGCAAGTGGTGCGTATTTTATCAGAATGCAATACACCAATGCAAAAGGCGCAGTTCAACTGCAAACTAAAGCGATTACTTTAGTTAAATAACGTTTGTTTTGAGTTCTGTGGAGAGATATTTTTCTTTCCACAGATTTTTTTTTCTAACGGTTTTATTTGGTTTTATTTTGGCATATTTTGAATGATATTTTGATATTTATTTCGTAATAATTTAAATTTATTGAACTATTCTAGATTTCTGATTACCATTTTATTACGTTATGTTATTTTTCTATATTTGTTGAATAGTATTTGTTAGGTTTTGTTCTTTTGGATTGGTTTTAGCTCAACTTCGGTCAAGATAACGACTTTTTTATTTTAGAATTAATATCGAAGGTCTTTCCTCTCCGATTCGTTTTGGTAGGTACTTCGTGATTAATCTTGTGGCTCATCTTCGGTCAAGATGACGACTTTTTTTAATGTTATTTTAAATTGAATTAAAGTATCTTCTTTAACCATTTAATTTGTTTTTTATGACTCTTTCTTCCTTAAAAATCTATTTAGGCTTCTTTTTATTAGCACTATTATCTGTTTCTTGCAATTCTTTCAGCAATGTTAAGAGTCAAAAAAAGGAAACCACTCCTGTTAAATATGGAAATCGGTTTGAGGTTTATTATGGCGCTCAGACAGTTGGTTGGTGCGACTATGTTGTCCGAAAAGTTGAATATAGTTCAACGGATGCCGATTTAGAGGAAAGCTTTGTTGAAGAAATTACGTTTAGAGGGCTTCGTTATAAGTTTAAATTTATCCTGTTTGGTGAATTAGCTGAATTACATATTTTGCGCTATAATTCAAATGGAACTCAATTTAGAGCGAATGATTCCTTTGCTATTGTTTTAAATGGTGACGGTTTGTCCTATAAATTTTTCTCTGATGATGGCGCTGAAGTTATTAGAGAAATGCCGATTAAAGATGAGAATAAAATTGCCGCTGCCAGAGAGTTATTTAGTTTTTGCAATAATTATTTGAATTCCTATCAAAGATTAATAAGAGATAGTAAAAACAGAGACTTGAGGCAAAATAGAATTCAAAGTCTGGGTTTTGAATTATTGCAGTTTGAAAGAATATAAAACTAATTTTGAATTCTTAATTTTAAATTTTGAATTAATGACGGTGCCTGAAATTGGTTTATAGTTTTCGACGATAGACAGAGTTTTATTAAAGCTGAGCAAGATTACCATTCTTTGGCAAAGACTAAAATCCCCCTCCTTTTGCCTAAGTCATTGAGTACGATGACACTAGAACATCAAATGGGGCTTGGGGGATTTCACTTCGCAATTAAATTATCACGCAACCAACTGCATGTATTGCTCATTTCATCTCAATCAACAAATAATAAATTTGTTCCGAAACCCCGTCAAGGTCATGAAGAACTCCCATCTTTTTTAGCATTTTTGGACTGAGGTATATGGGAGTTTTCGGTTCTGGTTTGCGTTACATTTCTCAATTTTGCTAAAATTTTAATTTTGTGGTTATAAGCGGACGCTTATTCTTTTTTTTGAAGCACCAGCGGACACTTGCGCTAGTGTGCTATTGTTGGTTTTTTCTTTCCGAGGCTATGACCAAAAATCCTCCTTTTGCCTAAGTCATTGAATACGATGATACTAGAACATAAAAGGGGGCTTGGGGGCTGAATGCGAATGAGCATTCGGTACTAATAAAACTTTAGACATTGATTTCAATTCTTCATGAAACACTAGTGGAAGTTGGCGCAGAATAGGGTTTTAATTTTATGGTTATAAGCGGACGCTTATTCTTTTTTTTGAAGCACCAAAACTCAAATGGTTTTACTTCTCAAAGCAGAGATGCTGTATTAAAGTGCAGCATTACATCAGCATAAAACTACTAAGCTAAGAAAAAGTTCTTGCCACTTCTTTGCACTACTATATTTTGGAATTCTAATTCTAATAATCTGACTAATAATTCCTGTGTACTCATTCCTGTCTGTTCAGCAATATCATCTATTTGAGAGATATTATTTTCCAAAACACTACAGATTTTCTTCAATTCATCACTTATTGGTAATTCTCTCCAATTCAAAACTGAAATTGAATGCGATTTTTGTAAACTAAGTGGATTTGTACTTATTTCTAATTGAAACTCTTCAGAAATGTCTGTGAAATCTTGTACTAACTTACCGCAGCCTTTTTTTATCAATTCGTTACAACCCGTTCCATTAGGATTGGTGATTGGATGCGGAATGATAAATACATCCCGATTTTGGTCTAATGCTAGATTTGCAGTAATACGACTTCCACCCTTTTCTGAAGTCTCAACTACTAAAACACCTTTGCTTAATCCGCTTACTATTCGATTTCGAACTGGAAAATTTCCTGCATCGGGTTTGGTTTCTGGTAAATATTCAGAAACAACAGCTCCTCCACAATCAACTATTTTTTGAACTAAGCCTGAATTAGAAGATGGATAAATCACATCAATTCCTGAGCCTAAAACAGCAACAGTTTGACTTTGTAAATCGGTACATACTCGGTGCGCAATAGTATCAATCCCATAAGCTAAACCAGAAATTACTGTTAAACCATAAACAACAGCTTGCTTGGTAAACTCGACTGTAACTTTTTTGGCATATTCACTTGGATTTCTTGAACCAACAATAGCTAATCCAGTCGTTGATAATACAGAAACGGATCCACGTATCCAAAGTGTTAAAGGTGGGTCAAAAATTTGACCTAATTGTGATGGATATACATCATCGTTAAAGCCGATAATCTGTGCATCACTCGATTCAGACTTATCTAAAATCCGATCAACTAAATCCCATGAAGAAAAATTCACAATTGATATTGCAATCGTTTGTCCTAATCCACTGAGTTGTTTTAATTCAGAAACGGACTTTTGAAATAACTTCTCAGCCGATCCTGTTTGTTTAATGAATGATCGAATTCTTTGGTTCCCTAAACCTGGTATCAGCTGTAAAGCTAACAGATATTTTGTCTCTAAAGTCATTTCCTATTTTGTGTCTTCAATGGCCTTCCAAAGCATTTCTTTAAGCATATCTATTTGAAAACCAGTAGCGGATGAAACTAATATATGGGGAATATCAATATCGATTTTCTGATCTAGTTCAAATCCTGGTTTCAAGTCCATCTGAGTAATCGCTAGAATGGACGAACGTTCGGCTAATTCCGGGCTGTATTGAAACAATTCGTTTTTAAGAATTCTGTACTCTTCGTTAATATTAGTTGTACTGCTGATGACAAAAAGAAGCACCTTATTACGTTCAATATGGCGTAAAAAGCGTAATCCTAAGCCTTTTCCTTCGTGTGCATCTTCAATAATACCAGGGATATCAGCCATTACAAAACTTCTGTAATCAGGGAATGCAACTACCCCTAAATTTGGTTCCAAAGTTGTAAATGGGTAATCAGCGATTTTGGGTTTCGCCGCAGAAACAACTGAAAGAAGTGTACTTTTTCCTGCATTTGGGAATCCAACTAAGCCAACATCGGCCATTAGTTTCAATTCAATTTCTACGACAATTTCTTGCCCAGGTTCGCCAGGTTGCGAATAGGTTGGTGTTTGATTCGTTGAGTGCGCAAACTCGGCGTTCCCTAGTCCACCTCGCCCTCCAGCTGCAATAATAACAGTTTGACCCTCTTCAGTAATTTCACCTAATAAAAGACGTGTTTCTGCTTCTAAAGCAATAGTTCCTAATGGAACATCTAAAATGGTGTCTCTTCCATCTCTGCCAGAGCGGCGAGAACTTTCACCAACTCCACCATCTTTAGCGTTAATAAATTTCTTATAGCGTAAATCTAAAATGGTGTTCATTTGTCGATTACCCCTTAATACGATATCAGCGCCTTTGCCTCCGTTTCCTCCATCAGGCCCACCACGTGGTACAAATTTTTCTCTTCTGAAGTGGGATGATCCTGGTCCACCAGCTCCAGCTTTACAATAAATTTTAGCGTAATCTGCAAATCTCATGGCGTAAAAATACCCTTATTTGTGGCTCTTATCAAATGTATTTCATGCTATGTAATTCTTAATTTTTGATTTTGAATTTTGACTCAAATTCAGACTTCGTTTTTAAACAAACTACTCTGGTTTTCGAAAATATACGGTCATCCCGAGGCCTGACACGATTCGAAGAACCATGAAGTGCTATCTCGGTTTAATATCTTTTTATGCAACAAGCACTTTTTTTGTGTTGTTAAGTTCTTTGGCTGAGATGCTGGGTCGGAGCCCAGCATGACGAAATAACACCTATTCTATAATATCATATAATAGTGAATAAACTATTGTTTTTATTTATTATATAAAATAAATACTTTAACAAAATTAATACAGTTTACAAAGGTCAAAGTCCGAAAGTTGAGATTTTGAATTGAATATAGTGCCTGAAATTGGATGATAATTGTCTTTAACCTTTGAGAGAATTTCATTCTTTGGCAAACCTTAAAAATTCCCCTTTCGAGACAATATGAAGCGGTTTCACTCGAAAACTCAACCTAAGGGGGCCTTGGGGATTTCACATTTATTTGATTTTTTTGCTTCATTTCGTCGTAAGTTCTTCTTGAGAGTCCCTGCCCTTTAAAATTCTTTCATCTTCGTACGTTAAGTTCTTGGCAAAAGGGGTAGTATTTCGTCCTGTGCTTTGCTCTCATTTCTTTCATAACTACAAAGAGCACTAGAGTAAGCACATCTCATCGTGATTAAGAAAATACTATTTTTAGGCATTATTATGCGGAACCGCTCGAAAAGTATTCCACAAAAACTCAATAATTGTCCATTTTCAATTGTTCACTGTCAATTGTTTAAACTTTTACGCTTGGGCTCACTTTCATCTTTTTTCCATGTATGAGTCCACTCCAAAAAGTCGATTCTTTCGGTTTACACCCATCCAAATCATACAAATTTGACGAATAGTTTGCTAAAAAATACTATTCAGAGTACACTCATGTATTAAATCCAAAACGTGTAATAATGTTTTTAGCCGCTTTAGGCATCTATTTTTAGAAAACTGGCTTGTAATGAAGCACTTACTTTCCTGATTTTTAGCTCAATAGGATTTATTTCAATGAGATAAACTATGTTTGCGGCTAAGCCCGAAATTTGTTCATTCTAGTTTATGCTAATCGATGTGTCATCTATTGTTTTGGAAACCTCCAATAGCCTTAAACTACTAACGGTTAGCACTAGAGTTTCCCAATCATAAGCTTGAGTACCAAGTTCAGTTTCAAGTTCAGGGTTTTGAGTGTTTTTAATTCTGCTGCGCTGTATTCGTGCTTTTATTTGTGGGCAGGCTCGTTTTCCTTCAGTAGTTGTTACTAAGAACTAATTTTAGAACAGGTTAGATAAAGCTGAGGCTAACGTACTACTCAGGGCAAATCGTTCTTAATAGTTCTGCTACTTTGCTGTATTAGGATAACGGACTTTTACGTTCGCTGTGCGAACGTATTGTTTTCCGTTCATTTCGTATTAAATGAGCGAACCGATTTTCCCTTCTATGATAGGTTTCGTTTTTACAATACTCATTCCTTTGGCTCCTTGCTTCGATATTCCTTGCTAGTAACTATATATTGAGTATATATCCAAAAATAGATAACAGATAATATATAGTTAGTATTTATTTACTAACCTTCTATATGCCTAGAAAGATACTGCGACAACGAATGAAGAATACTCGATGGTTAGGTTTGTTATGTTTTGAATACGCCACATTAATAAAAGGCATATCGACCGAAGATGAGCCAATGAAAATGAGTAATTAGATTTAGGGCAATGAAAAATTCGAATTTGAAAGTACAAAATGCCCATAGCGACAGCGTCATCGCTGGTGCTTAATAAAACAGAGTAAGCGTCATCGCTTACATCATTAATAAAATAATGCACAGTTGTTAACTAAACCTAGAGCTTTTGCCTAAGTCTTAGCTTAAATTCGGTTGTCAGCGTGGACGCTGCCGTTTATTTTATTGGCACCAGCGTGAACGCTGTCGCCATAATGGGAGCCAGTTTTGCGGAGCTTTTGCCCTATTTCTTATCAGTTTAAACTTATTGGTTTGGCTAGTGCTGCTTGTAGAAATGGGGAGTCTTTTCTTAGGACTATTTTATTTTTTATGAATTTTTGGGTTGATTCATGGAGAATCAAACAAGTAATTCCATCTCTATTGTATCCTTCAGAAATTAAATCAACTACGAGTTTTCTAAATTCTTTGAAATCTTGATCTACGTTTAGAAAATCAGTTACATAAACTTCAATTATCTTGTTTCTAATAACATCAGGTGGTAAAGTGATTAAAATGTTCATAAAATTTAGATTAGTTGCCGTCAACCGAAGTCTTCAAAGAAGTTACTTTCTGAAGTACTCGAAAATCGTATTCATTGTTACAGCGATTTTCTAAAAGTTGACTTTGTTTCTCTGTTTCGAATCTAAACAAAAAATCTAATATTACATAACGAATTCTAGGGTCTTCATCAGAAAATAATGGCTCAATATCTTGATTAAATACCGATTTGTTGGATTCTATTTTTGCATAATTCACTAAAGCTTGTTCTCTTATTGCAAAAGAGTTCCTATTTGTAATCAATTTTGGGAAAACATAGCGAAGCATAGAGCTATCCGCTTTATTCACTAAAATGGGCATAATTTCGAGACTCAAGGCTTCATTCGTATAGTTTGAAAGCACAAAATCAGATAAAAATAATTGTAGGGTTGAATCAGGCATTATTGATGCAAGTGTTTTCAGAGCAATTGATTTAAACGTACTATCGCTTTTTGTTGATTTAAGCACACTTTGAGCAATTGAAATCATTTGTTCATTTTCAGGAAAGAAAGAAAACGCTTTTAAAGCTGCTGCTTTTATAGCAGGTTCACCTTTATTATACTGATCCATAATCATCATATCCGTTCCGGTAGCGCCTTTGGTCAAACTTGCGTACAATAGAATTAACTCCGAGCGAACTTCAGGCTCTTTTTCAGACTTCAATAAATCATTGATAATTAATTGTAAATCTGGATTTGAGGTATCAGCGATTAATGCTTTTGCCGCATTTAGTCGAGATGAAGCAACTTTCTCATTTCTGAGTTGAGCTAACCAAAAATCCATTGGCTTAGTGAGTTTCACATTCCAAGTTGGTTGAACACTATTTACATAAATGTTAGATAAACTCATTGGCGCTTTAACCATTATTACATCTTTGGGATTTGATATGGCCAATTTTTTAACCGTTCTATTTTTACCATGAATCAAAACTAACTCTAAATCTAAGAGTTCTTCGAGCACATATTTAGTTTCAAGGTATAATTGTAAACTTCCTTTTCCGTCCCAATCCGCTGTAATTCTAACCGTATCTAGATCCATAGCTTTTTCAGGTATAGCGACATTTAAGGAATTGAACACTAATCCTGAATTCACATAAAGCCATTCTTTATAATCACTTGGCAATAAAATGGTACGATTACTTTCCAAGACATCTGATAGAGACTTTTTGTACACATTAAACCATAATTCATTTTCTGCCAATAAAAACTGATTTACAATTTGTGCAAATTCATTCCAATTCGATAAGAATTGTGCTTTCTCGCTAGCGATTAAAGTAAGTTGCTTAGAACTATCTTTCGAAAGAAAATGCGCTAACACCCAAGCTTGCCAATGAAAATCATTGTTGGCGTATTTACGTTGTTCTGCTTGCCGTTTAACACCAAACCATTGCGCAATAATCGTTCTAAATAATTGCATTTCTTTATCAGGCAAAACAGAATACACGAAGCCCATTGTTGCAGCATAGGTTTTATTCTCCCAGTATGTATCAGGTAAAACGATACACGTAAATGCTGAATAGGGATATTCTTGATTAAAAAATACTTCTGTTGATTTAAGCTGAGCATAAGCATTATTCATTAAGGATTGCTTTTCCTCAGTAGAAATACCGTTTTTGGAGTAAAATAATCTGATTTTTTTAATTCCGTACTGAACTTCATCCACTTTGAAATTTCCAAAAGCAAATTTAAAATCAGTAATCGAAATTTTTGATTGAGTTGAGAAGCGAACTGTTTTTCGAGTGTTATCAGCATTCTGATTGTCTGAAATGAGTTTACCAGGAGCAACTACTTCAAATTTTGAAGGTAAATTAAACTCGGTATCAATGTGCATTTGATTTCTTGGATGAATGTAACCAGGCAAATAATGAGCCGTTGCATACGGTTCAGATGAGGTCCAATAGAGTTGATCCGTAGTTTGTACTAGTCCAAACGCTAAATCAGTTTCATAAACAATTTCTAAGGAAGATTCTTTCCCAGATTCTAAATTCCCTATTTCAATAAATAAGGTATCATTATGAAGGGTAAATGGCGTTGAAGCCCCATCTAAACGAATAGAGTTTATTTGAGATTTGAAAGAATGCAAGCTAAGCAAATTTACTTCATTACGTATTTTAGTAAAGGTGTACAGTACTGATCCTTGAATAACATTCGATTCCTCCTTAACGTTCAGTTTTACAATGGCTTTTTCAAAAATAGCATCCATAATTGGATAACTTGGATAATCTTGAACACGTTCTATTTCTGAAGCCGATAAATAGGACGGTTTTATTTCTTCTTCTACTAGATTTGTAAGCATGAAAGAATGTAGAATAATAAAAAGTAGGCTAGCTAACATGGTTTATAAAGACATTAATTTATCTAAGTACATTTGGATATAAGGAAAAAGTTGAGGTGAGCAGGAATAACCGTTTCCGCCATGTATGGTTAATCGACCACGAGTATCTGAAAAAATACCTCCAGCTTCTTCGATTATAGGTAATAAGGCTGCGGCATCCCAAATATTTAAAAGGGGATCGAACATTAAATCAGCTTGTCCTGCTGCTACTTTCATGTGACCGTACGCATCGCCCCAAGTTCTGTGTAATTTACATTGGTCGTGAATGGTTTCAAAAAAGGACCAATACCCTTCTGCTTTTATATGAGATAATTCGGTAGTATAAAAAGTAGCAGAAGTAATTGAAGTACAAGGTCTTACTTTGGTTGGTTTATGATTATAAAATGCGCCTAAACCTTTGGTTGCATAAGCTATTTCGCCCGTTGCAGGTGCAAAAATGACTCCAATAACGGGTACGTTATCAACCAAAATTCCAATTAATGTGGTATATAATGGTACTCCATTAATAAATGATTTTGTTCCATCAATGGGGTCTAAAACCCACGTAATAGCGCTTGATGTTTCTTTTTTTCCAAATTCTTCGCCAATTATGGAATGCTCAGGAAAGAATTCCTCAATTTTATTTCTAATAATCATTTCGGCTTCTCTGTCAGCAATAGTGACTGGAGATGCGTCGCTTTTTTCTATAATTTCAACTGCTTTACCAAAATAATTTAGTGTATGATTACCAGCTAGTTGAGCCCATTCTACGGCTTTGTCTGAAAGTTCTTTAAGGTCAATGTTCATGGTGTGGAAAATACAAAATCCAAGAACAGATTTCTTTTAAATAATTAACAATTAACAATTAACAATTGATAATTGTTAATTGTCAATTGTCAATTGTACTAAAATGTTCCTTGTTTGTCTTTTAAGTATTTATACAGTAATTCTCTAGCTCTAAAGATGTGGGCTTTTACTGTTCCTAAGGGAATACTCAATATTTCAGAAATTTCTTCATACGTCTTTTCTTCCATGTGTCGCATTTTAATCACATTCTGATATTTAACGGGTAAACTTTGAATAGCCTCTTCAATGATTTTAGATCGTTCTTTATGTTGAACATCCTTATCTGCTGCAAAATTTGAATCGGGTAATTCCATTTGCAATTCCCCATCTTTAGTAGAAATGGGCTGATCAATTGAAAATGTCGGAAGTTTCTTTTTCCTAAGGTGATCGATAGTATGATTCGTTGCAATTCGGTATAACCAAGTACTGAATGCGTATTGCGGATTATACGAGCCTAAGTTTGCAAACGCTTTTACAAAAATCTCTTGAATTAAGTCAGGAATGATTTCTTTATCCCGTATCATTTTAGAGACGAAGTAAAACAATGCCCTATCATATTTACTCATGATTAGCTTGTACACTTTTTCATCGCCAGATAAAGCATGTTGAACCCACTTAGCATCTTGAATAGAACTATCAGATGCTACTCTTTCCTCTTGAGCAGGTTTTTTCTCCTCAATAGTTACATCAGTGTCGGATTTTTGCGAATTTTGTTCAGACATACGTTACCAAAACAGAAAATTTAGATTTTTGAAAATAAGACTTGTTTTAGGATAAACCAAACGATTTAAAAGGTTTTCAATAAAGCTCCATGTCGAATTCCACCAGTTGAAACTAGTATTTCATTCAAATTATAAAAATTCATGAAACTTTTTAAGATAAGAAGACCTGCTAGAATAATGTCAGCTCTACCTTTTAAGACTTCAGGGTACATTTTTTCGAGAGTATCGGAATCCATTATACTCCATTCGTTTATTTTTTGATTTACAAATGATAAACTAAGAGGTAGCCCATTTAATGCTTTAGCATCATATTTTGTAAACCCATGTTCTAAAAAAGCCAAGGTACTAACCGTTCCTGCAACACCGATTCCTACAAATTTATGTTTGATTTCTGAGAATTCGGGCTGAGTTAGAAATTCAGATTGAATATAATCGCATGTTTGCTTTATAGTAGCTTCTGAAATCGGAGTTTCTCTTAAAAATCGTTCGGTATAACGAACACTTCCCATGTCAAATGAATGCCGATTAAGCAGATTTGAACCCTGACCATACGCTAATTCTGTACTTCCTCCTCCAATATCAAGCACACAAACCGCAGATTCTATTTTATTCGGTAAAACGTATAAAGCACCAGCAAAAGTCCATTCAGCTTCATCATTTCCCGATAATAAACGAATGTCAAAACCGAAATCCTGCTTAACTTTTGAAATAAACTCGCTTCTATTTGAAGCATCACGAACAGCAGAAGTGGCTGTTACAATCGGCGGTTCACAATTTGGATACGAAGTTTTTAGAATATTTGAATACTTCTTTAATGCATCTAGTACTCTGTTAACGGATTCATCAGAAAGTGTTTTATTTGAATCTACACCTCTACCTAAACGTGGAATTTCTTGTGCTTCAAAAATGGGTTTGAGTTGTTTTTTTTCTTGTTCTGCAACTAATAACAGAACCGTATTTGTACCAATATCGATTGCTGATCGAAGTCTTTTCTGATTTTCCATTTAAGCATTATTTGTGTGAAACTCAGGTTTACATGCTTTGCAAGGACACCATTCGCGCAGCACTTCCCAACGATACATTCCTGAATTATGCCCATCACTCCAATGAATTTGAATGGCATAATTTCCCATTGGTATAATTTGATTGATATGAACGATTCGTGTTGGTTTTTCAAAAAACACTTTAGGATCGACTGGAATGCTCATTTCTGCATGTCCACCTTTGCAAACAACGCAAGGGCATGCTTTTCGTAATCCAAATAATGGAAATCGTGAAACGTGATTATCTTTCCAAACAATTTCGAGAATGGAATCCGCTTTATGAACGGTTAACAATTTGGGTTGAATAGTTAGCATATAATTTCTTTGGTTTTATGATATATTTTATGTCTAAACTGAATAAAATTTGCTGAAATCTACCTAATTATACGCCTGAATCATGACAAATTCGCAACCTATTACTAAAATTCTGTCTCAGACAGACGTGACTTTTTTCGTCAAAGCGCTTCAAACCTACTATTTTTTTAAGCAAACAACAGAAGAATTCATTTCTTCTGATTTACTTGAGTTATTACAAAGCGGACAAGATTTGGTCTATAGTTTGTTACTAGATTACTTAAAAAAAGAACGTTTTGACATTGCGTATTTACAAGATATTAATGAAGTTATAAAAAATATTTTTTCTAGGACTCGTGATGATGAGTCTCAAAATTCTGTCTTGAGTATTTTACCGAATCAAATTGCTGAGATTGAGTTGCAAGAATTGGTTCCCTTGCAGTTTTCTGATGCTGAATCGGGAGTTTCATTGAATATACTATTTAATAAATCGGCATCTGTTTGTATGTGGAATCAAGAATAAATATGGTGAATTTTAGATTATGTGAGTTTGAGTTTTGATTTACTTTCTTTTATTGGTGTAGATGCGAGGTCTAGACCAAAATGAGGTGGGGAAAAAAGTCATCCTGAACTCGATTCAGGATCTCGGACGAACTCATCTTTCTGCTTTTAGAATACGTTATGTGAAGTAAATTTCTTTCTTCTCTTGGTTGAGATTCTGGGTCGAACCCAGTATAATATGGAATAACATATACTTATCTCATTTTAAGTACCCCAGAAAGAATTTCAAATTCTGCATTTGTAAAACCAATCGGTTCACCGTCGGTTTCAATACCTATGCGCTCTTCTGATTGAATCGTAACTTTTTTAGCACGAAGACTTTTAACTTTTCTATGTTTTAAATGACCACCATAATAAACTTTCGAATTGTTAGTGAGTAATTCAAATCGATTTAGACCCTCTAAAAGAATCACATCAAAGAATGCATCATTTAATTTTGCATGTGGTGCTATTTTCATCCCTCCGCCAAAAAAAATTCCATTCGCTATTGCCAATAAATTAATAGAAAGTTCACCAATTAATTCATCATCAACACTTAGTGTTATTAAATTCGGCTTGTGCTTTAGAATTACACTTATTCCTGCTAATAAAAAAGCAACCGTACCACCCAGTTTTTTTAAATGAGTTGAGTTATTTACTTTTTCAGCAACGTTTACACTTAAGCCTAAACTAGCCACATTATCGAAATAACGTAGCAGTAAATTTCCAGAACTATCTGCACAAATACATTTACCACAATCAATAAATTTAGGTTTTGAATATTCAGCATTTCTTATCAGTCGTTCCATATTATTTTCAATCTGCAAAGATTTTCTGAAATCACCACCCGTACCTGCTGGAATAATGGACAAGGAAACACCAGGGTTTAAAGGTTTATTATTAAAAAGATATCCGTTTACAATTTCGTTAAAGGTTCCATCACCTCCAACCGAAAAAATATGATTGTAACCAGCGTGAATGGCTTCTTTTGTTAAACTTGTTGCATGTCCTGGTTCGGTTGTCTCAAAAATAGAAAACGACTCATATTGTTCTTGAATAAGCGATTTCAAGCGTTGAATTTTCATTCCAGTTTTTCCACCAGCTGATTTTGGATTAATAATAAAAAATGCTTTCAAAAGTAAAACCCATTAGTTGTAAGATGTATCAATGTAATTGAAAACATATCTCAGATGCAAATGATTGGATTCAAAAAAAGATCAACTCTGAAAAGCAGTTTAAAGCAAAAAAAATCGACGAAAGTTGATAATGTGAATGTGTTAAATTTTACAAAATCGAATTTCTTGGTTGGCTTCAAAAAAGCGATTACAATAATTTAATTAATACTTGTATTAATTAGAGTCTGCTTATATTTAAGACAAATTAATACTATTTGTTATGATTATTACATTGGATAAAGCTGTAGAATTGCTCTCTAAGGGAGAATTGGTTGCCATTCCAACAGAAACTGTTTATGGTTTAGCTGCAAGATATACAGATCTTCAGGCCATTATTTCTATTTTTGTAACCAAAGGAAGACCATCAGATAATCCTATTATAGTTCATATTTCGAACCTTGAACAACTTAACTTGTTAACTGACGATATTTCAGATCGACACAAAGCTCTAATTGATGCCTTTTGGCCAGGACCATTGACATTAATTTTCAATAAGTTACCTCATGTTTTCGATCGAATAACTGGGGGATTAAATACTGTTGCTGTAAGAATGCCATCGCACCCAATTGCTCTTCAATTAATTGATAAAATTGGGCCTATTGTAGCACCAAGTGCAAATAAATCAGGAAAGCCTAGTACGACTCGAGTTGAACATGTATTACATGATTATTCTGGTTATATTTCTGTTTTAGACGGTGGTATTTGTGAAATTGGAATTGAATCAACGGTTTTTGATTGTACAAGTGATCAGGTGGGATGTCTCTTAAGACCTGGTAAAATTTCTCAAAATGATTTATCTGATGTTTTAGGTGATTATGAAATCGAAACGCCTAAAAATGGTCATCTTGCTGAAAAACTCAGGAGTCCAGGAATGAAATACACTCATTATGCTCCGAATGCAACTGTTCGATGGATGAATGCTTTTGAATTAGAAGGAGTTTTCCAGAATGATACACGCTATCTCTTTGTTCATGGGAATTTTATTACTGAAAACCCAAAAGGGTATTCAAGCAATTTTGAAGTTTTTACTAAGGAATTATTCGACCAATTCCGCCTCGCTGATGATAATGATGAAAAAGAAATTGCCATTGAGCCATTTTCTGCCGATGCTAATCTTTTAGCACCTGCGCTTTTAAACAGAATTCATAAAGCGATGAAGCACTGATTTTTCAGATTCTGACTATTCTGGCCTATTCTGGCGCTAGCGTTCTCGCTAGTGCCAAAAAATAACGGCAGCGTCCTCGCTGATATACTTATTAAATCTAGTAATTATGCAAAACTTCAATTCTTATTAATTTCTTGTTTCTTATTCTAACCAAGAAATTTTGTTGTAAGCGTAGATGCTTACTCTGCTATTCTGGCGCTAGCGTCCTCGCTATTCTGGCGCAAGCGTCCTCGTTAGTGCCAAAAAATTACGGCAGCGTCCTCGCTGACATCCTTATTAAGACGAGGAATTATGCTTAACACCAACTTTTTATTATTAATTTCTTGTTTCTTATTCTAACCAAGAGATTTTGTTGTAAGCGAGGACGCTTACTCTTTTTTTTAAGCACCAGCGAGGACGCTGTCGCTATGTTCTTTGTTGAAATAAGGCAGAAACAATTTCTTATTTCTCCTTACTCATTAATCATTCCCAAGAAGTAAATCCGGTTTTGGATCTTCAGGCAAAGTGTCTCTTAATAAATTCCAAGGTTCTAACAAATTTACTGGCACTTTTTGAATAAAT
>CAZNTR010000093.1:0-15004 GCA_964575925.1 uncultured Chitinophagales bacterium | reverse complement strand
TAAAAGTATTTAAGATTGTACTTACTATTGTTATTGGCTTAACAGTAACAGATGAAGCGTTTTCACAACGTTCTTCTTCTAATACGGCTACTTCACGTAGATCACGCCAACAACCTGCTGCTCAAACCCCAACACCTACTCCTCAACAAACACCTGTTTCTATTCAAATTCAACCAAATGGCGTCGGTGGTGATGTTTTTTATGATTTTTCACAATTAAGCTCAAGCGATAACTTTAGAAATATTCCATGGGGCGCTTCTAAAGAACAAGTTTTAAGTAGTGACTCAAGTCCTAGAAAAGAAACAGGGGAAGATTATTTAATTCTAGAAGGCAAATTAGCTAATACAAATGTCCATATATCTTATTTCTTTTGGAAAGGATATTTCATTAAAGGTTCATATCTCACTGTAGAGGCATTTAGTGATTTTTCAGGTTATTTAGAGAAATATGAAACGCTTAAAGATGGTTTAACAAAAAAATATGGTTCTCCCATGTTAGATATGATAATCTGGAATGATTTTAAATTTAAATCAAAGCCTGAGCGTTGGTTAGAAGCTTTATCCATGTCACATCTTGAGTATGTTTCTTATTGGCAGAAAGATAAAATTATTATTTCTGCAAAAATGGTCTCAATAAATAATAGACCAACTATTAAGATTGAGTATTTCATTGACAAATTTGATGCAGAGATTCAACAAGTTGATGATTCTGATATACTCAGAGATTTATAATTTTTTATTTTTTAGACTTACTAAATTAGATCAGGAAATTGATTTAATTTCCTAGAAATGAAAATCTTTCCAAATTGTTGAGTCTGCAAGAATTCCACTAAAGGATAAAATTTCTTTAGAAGTAGGGTGTTCAAACTGAATAAAACAAGATTTTAATTCAAGTTTTGAAGTTTTTCCAATGTATTTACCATATTTGCCATCCCCCCAAATTGGATTATTTCTATGACTAAATTGAACTCTAATTTGGTGTGGGCGACCCGTTTTTAAATCAATTAAAACAACACTTATTTTACCGTTTGTATGAATTAATGTATAGCTAAGTTCTGCAACTTGTACCATTTTATCAAGTCTGTTTACAACGGAGACAATATTAGTCTCTGAATTCTTTTTTAAGAAATTAATCAAAACTTCTTTTTTTTCAGGAATTCCTGAAACACAGGCGACATATTTTTTAATAAAGGTGTGGTTTCTTATTTGTTCACTTAATCTAGAAGCAGATTTAGAAGTTTTAGCGAAAATCATTAAACCACTTACGGGTCTGTCTAAACGATGAACAATTCCTAGAAATACATTTCCTGGTTTTTGATATTTCTCTTTTAGATAAGTCTGCAAGCGTTGTTGAATACTTTCATCATTCGAAGAATCAGCTTGAACAGGAATATTTCTGGGTTTATGAATAACTAAAACATGATTGTCTTCATAAATAATCCCAATATTTTTGTATTGATCAATAAATTGAAGTGGTTTAAAGTAATTCATTTGTCAAAATTAAGTAAAATAAACAGTGAATTTTGTGCAAATCTGAAAGAGTGTTGTATTTTTTAGCATGGACTCAACAATTGATTATGAATTTTCAGAAAATAAACCACTTGCAATAAGTGTACAGGAAAAAGTAGCCAATTTGCCACAAAAACCTGGCGTTTATATGCACAAAGATAGTAATGGCGTCGTGCTTTATGTGGGAAAGGCAAAAAAACTTAAAAATAGAGTTAAAAGTTATTTTCAGGAATCAAGACCTCACGATGGCAGGATTAGAATTATGGTATCAAAAATTGCAGATTTGGAAGTCATCGTTACCGATTCTGAAGCAGAGGCTTTAATTCTTGAAAATAATTTAATTAAAAAATACAGGCCCAAATACAATGTGATGTATAGAGATGATAAGTCCTATCCATATATCTGTGTTACTCCTGGTGAAAAACCTAGGATCTTCCCAACTAGACATATTATAAAAAACGGCAGTAAGTATTACGGCCCGTATGACAATGTCGGGCTTATGAAATCAATGTTAGAAATTATTAGAATTTCATTTGGATTATGTACCTGTGCTTGTTCTCAAAAAACACTTGATCAAAGTAGAAGTTTACCCAAATGGCATAATTGTTTTAATGAATATTTTGAGAAATGCTCGGGTGATTGGGATTTAAAAGAATATCAAACAGCTATTCAAAGAGCAACTAGATTATTAAATGGAAGATCCGAAGAGCTTATTAGAGAGCTAAAAGAAGAAATGCTCATTGCATCTGATGCTTTAGCTTTTGAAGACGCTGCAAAAATTAGAGATGGAATAGTAGCACTACAAAAATATTCCGAAAAGATGAAAATGGTTTTACCAGATTTAATTGATAGAGATGTATTTGGTGTTTACAGTGATAGAGAAGAAAATATTGCTTGTGGTGTACTATTTAAAATCAGACAAGGGAAACTTCTTGGTAAAACGCAAAAACTAATCAAACAAATTGAAGATTATTCGGAAGCACAGCTTCTTCAAATCTTTATGGAAGATTATTACACAGGTGGAACAGCAACTATAATTCCTGATGAAGTTTTAATTAGTACAGACTTAGAAGATGAATCTGTTTTATTTGACTATCTGCATGGGGAAAAAGGTAGAAATGTTTCCATAACAGTTCCAAAAATCGGTGAAAAAGCGCAAATGATTCGTTTAACATTGGCTAATGCCAAACATGTTATTGGCGAATATCAATTAGAACAAATGAAAGAAAAGCATGATCGTATTCCACATTCCATTAAAGCATTAGAACGAGATTTATATTTGAATCGATTACCAAGAAGAATTGAATGTTTTGATAATTCAAATTTCCAAGGTTCAGATCCGGTGGCTTCAATGGTTTGTTTTTTAGATGGCGAACCAAGAAAGGCAGAGTACAAACGCTTTAGCATAAAAACGGTTGAAGGTCCGAATGATTTTGCTTCAATGGCAGAAATTGTAACTCGACGTTATTCTCGTGTTCTAGCAGATGGACTTCAAATACCAGATCTAATTATTGTTGATGGTGGTAAAGGGCAACTTTCGGCTGCTGTTGAAGCTTTAAAAGCAATAGGTTTTTTTGGACAAGTGCCCATTATTGGATTGGCAAAACGGCTTGAAGAAGTATTTTTTCCCTATAAATCCGATTCAATTATGTTGCCAAAGACTTCATCAGGTTTAAAATTATTACAACGCGTTCGAGATGAAGCACACCGTTTTGCAATTACTTTCCATAGAGAAAAACGTAGTAAACGCACTTTTTTATCAGAATTAGAGGAAATTCCTGGAATTGGTAAAACTACTGCTTCAAAATTAATAAAAACGTTTGGTTCTGTTAAACAATTAAGACAAACACCAATCGAAGAATTGAATAAATTAATTGGCTTAAAAACAGCTAATGCGTTAAAAAAATGGATAAGAGAGTCTGAAAGTGAGCTAAAAGAAGAAGAATGAAGGTTAAAATTTCTGTAAATTATCTTGAACCAACCAATTAGCTATATGATGCCCATTAGAATTTACGGCAATCCCGAAGAAAATCTGGATATTGCTATGATAGCAGCTGACAAAGCTGCCAAATTAATCCGATCTTTTCATAGAGATAAAAAAGACCTTAATATTGAATTTAAAGGGAAAAATGATTTAGTCACAAAAGCCGATTTGGCCTCAGAGGCTTTAATAAAAGAAGTAATCGGAAATAAATTTCCAGACGATATTTTTTTAGCAGAAGAAAGTTTCGATGGTATAGCGTTAACCGATCAAAGAACTTGGATTATTGATCCAATTGATGGAACAACCAATTTTGCTCATGGATTTCCTGTTTATTGTATTTCTATTGCTCTATTTGAAAATAAAGAGCCTAAAATGGGTTTAATTTTGGAAGCGGCAAAAAGTGAATTATTTACAGCAGTAAAAGGAATGGGTGCTTATTTAAATGGAAGACCAATTCAAGTTTCAACAATTGTTGAACCTCAACATTCACTTTTAGCAACAGGATTCCCGTATCGTGATTTAGATCTAATTGATGATTATTTGGACTTGTTTAAAACCTTTATGAAGGAAACTCAAGGAGTACGAAGACCTGGAAGTGCGGCTTACGATTTAGCTTGTGTTGCTGCAGGAAGATTCGAGGCCTTTTATGAATATGGTTTAGCTCCATGGGATGTTGCCGCTGGAATTTTGATCATTCAAGAAGCTGGGGGAATCGTTTCAGACTGGAAAGGCGAAGAAGATTATCTGTTCGGAAAAAGAATAACTGCTGGGAATACATCTATGCATAACTATGTGTTAGAACAAGTTCAAAAACACATAAGACCTGAGTTTCTCTCGTAAAAGTTATACTATTTATGATTTCTGTAATTGAACCAAAATTAATTCAAACTGGAGTAAAAGCTTTTTTTAGTCTAAAAAACGAACAGTTTTCCCAAAATGGGTCAAAAATCATTGGATTAAATCTCGGTTTTAATACTCTTGATTCAAAAGAAACAGTTCAAAATAATAGAATGCTTTTGTTTAAGAATTTCGGAATACAATCAAATTCTGTGGTTTTTTGTAATCAAGTTCATGGTGCAACTATTTTAGAGGTTTCAACTCCAGAATTTATTGATTCAACAGATGGTTTAATTACAAATAAAAAAAATCTTGGTTTATGTATTTTAGTTGCAGATTGTGCAGCAATAGTATTTCATGATAAAGAATCAGGTTATATTGGAGCTTTACACGCAGGTTGGCGAGGAACAAAAGGAAGAATTCTTCCAAAAGCACTTGAAATGCTGAAAGATAAAGGTTCATCTCTTAAGGAAATAAATTTATTTATAAGTCCTTGTATTTCAACGGCTAAATTTGAAGTTGGTAATGAAGTTGCAGATGAATTTCCAGAAATAGTCGTAAATAGAATAGATTTTGAAAAACCTCATATTGATATTAGAAAAATGTTAGTGCTTCAATTAGATGAATTTGGGATTCAGAAAGAGCAAATAGAAGTGAATGATCAATGTACTTTTGAAGAGAAATCCAATTTTTATTCCTATCGACGTGAAGGAAAACAAAGTGGTAGATTAATGGCATATATTCAGTTAGTGTAAATGTCGATTAGGGTAAGTTATTCGCCGCATTATTATGCACCAATTCCGGAAACACATGCGTTTCCAATGCGAAAATTTGAGAGATTATTTGCTTATTTAACGCAAAAAGATATCATTCCATTTCATAATGTAATCGAGCCAGGTATGATGGATTTATCGACATTAAGGGGAGTCCATACCGAAAATTATACTAATGAAATTATGTTTGGATTTACCGATAAACTACGAGCGAGGCGGTTGGGATTACCTTGGTCAATTGGATTGATGAAAAGATCCTTTCTAGCGTGTCAAGGAACGTTAAATGCAGCTTTAATGGCACTTCAAGATGGAATAAGTGGAAACTTAGCAGGAGGTACACATCACTCCTTTCCTGATCATGGTGAAGGGTTTTGTGTCTTTAATGATGTTGCAATTGCCATTAAGTATTTAAAGGCAAGTTTGTGGATTAAAAAAGCACTAATCATAGATTGTGATGTTCATCAAGGAAATGGAACAGCATCCATTTTTTCAGATGATGACTCGGTTTATACCTTTTCGATTCATGGAGAAAAAAATTATCCCTTTCGAAAGCAAGCAAGTACTTTTGATATCGGACTTACCGATAATTTAGAAGATGCTGATTATCTAAAAACATTAGAAATTGCTCTTTCAAAAATTTCCCATGAATTTGAACCTGACATTATTTTTTATTTAGGTGGAATCGATGTGTTGAAAGGGGATCGATTTGGACGACTAGCGTTAAGTCTGCATGGTTTAAGAAGGAGAGATGAAGTGGTCATAAAATTTGCAAAAGAACTCCATAGCCCATTGGTTTTATTACTCTCTGGGGGATATGCTCCAACAGTTGAAGAGACGGTATTGGCTCATGCTCAACAATTTGAAGCTGCCGTAGCATCATTAAACTAATTTTTTTTTAAAAATTAGTTTAACTGTTGATTGTTTTTAATAAAATTATTGACACTTTTGATTACTCAAAAAATGTTAAAACAGAGAATATTTTTTTATAATGTTTAAATAGATTTGTGTCAAAAATAACTACGCTACTACTAACTCAACCGTCGGTCTTCATTAATTGAATTTGTGATGCCTTTGTTTTCGAAACCAATTTATTGATACCCAACTGCATACAATGAAATCTAAGTCCGAAATCTGAACAAGTTTCATATAGACCAACACAAAATCTAGGCTTAGTGAAAATTAGTTTTGGAACACAATCTAAAGTGAAACGGTCATCCCGAACCCATACACGATTCGAAGTACAACGGAGTGCTATTTTGGCTTAAAGTAATAGTGCGAATTAAACGAGTTATGTTGCGAAATTGATCTTGATTTGATTTTTATACATGATTTGTAAACGTGTATAAAATTCAAGTTCGAATATTGAAAAATAAGGCATTTAATTTTTGAGTTTACTCTTTAAATACGTTTTTTATACTTTCACCCATAATTCGTCGAATAAATTGATAAAAAAATATTGTATAAAGTAACTCATTAGTTGAAAAATTTTACTGATAAATTCAAGATTATTTCTTTTTAGTTTAAAAATAAAAATAGTATTTAAGCTATTGGATAGATGGAGAATCGATTTAATCAATTAGGATGAAATGTTTAGATGGGTAAAATAGGTTTTGGATATTGTGCAATGCCGCTAAGTCGCTTAGGTACAAAGTGTTTAATGATTGTTAATCCCAAAAATCATAGTTGGTTCTTCCAATGAGATTTTTGGGATTAACGTGTTAGCAGATCAGTGATTAAGTTACTAGGTAGCAGTTCAGACTTTTCAGATGCATATTCTTTTTTCCATCGAATAATCCTGAAAACTCGAATTTGAATATCGGTAGCTGTTGACTCTATTTCTTCATAATCAATAAAATCACGAATTCGATTCAATGTATTTTCAGAAACACAGACTGAATTTTCAGTTGCACTGGTTTCAACTCTGCTAGCAATATTAACATTTGACCCCCAAATGTCATAAGCAAATCGTTTGGTTCCAATAATTCCAGCAACAATAGAACCTGAGTTTAAACCAATTCTAATGGGCCAGTAATAGATTCCTAAAGTATTATATTTTAATGATTTAATAAAGTATAAAATTTCAAAAGCAGCAATGAGGCATGTTAAAGCATGAAATTTATTTGCATCAGGAATTCCGGAGGCAATTAAGTAACTATCTCCAATTGTTTTAATTTTTTCGAGTTTATAACGATTTATAATTTCATCAAATCGAGAAAAATAAAAATTTAAATTCCGAATTAATTCTGCGGGTTCCATTGATTCAACTGATTTTGTAAATCCAACAAAATCAGTAAACATTATTGAAACTTGATCTCTAAATTTTGGAATCACTTTTCCTTTATCCATCAATAAATCAACAATTTTTTCGGGCATAGTGTTCGTAAGTATTTGCCGTATTTCATTTTTAGATTGATTAAGTTCTCGATTGAGGCGAGATAAATCACTTGATAATTTTTGAAGTAGTGTATTTTGATGTATAACAGCTAAATAGGCATTAAGCATAATATCTGACAAATGCTTCCAATCTGTTGGAACCTCGTATTTCTGTCCGTCAAACTCAATATGCTCAATCTTATGATAATCAGGTTTCCAACCTCCTTTTTTTAGCAATTGCTCGATTTGTTCAATCATAACAAACTCTTGGTAAGGGCGAGTAAAAAATAAATCGGCACAGACTGATATGCTTTTTATAAGAAATTCTTGATTAATTGCAGAAGTGATTAAAGCAATAGGAGTATTATTATAATTGGGATCAAATTTTATAATCTTGCATAAATCGAAACCATTCCATACTGGCATATTTACATCTGAAATTACTAAATCGGGTGAATACCTTTTGTACATTTTGTACCCATCATGACCATCTTTTGCGAGTAATATTTCGAATCCTTTGTTACTTAAATGACTAGAAAGTATTGCTCTAAGTGTAGTTGAGTCATCAACAATTAAAATTTTGGAAATTTTTTTATCGGCCATAAACACTATAAATGGATATTAAGCATTTACTAAATGTCTTTAAAAGAGCACTAAATGAAAAAAATAAAGGAAAAAGTTTGTCCACTAGATTGAGTAAAACCAACAAATTAACATCAATTTCTAGAATATATTACAACATTTAGGTAAATATACCTATATAAAATAGATGATTTACGCCATTTATTCTTCCTTTAAAATGGAGATATTTGAATAAAATTGAAAGAAGTAATTCAAGTTAGAGTTTATTACAGACAGCATTTAGTTGAAAAATTAAAAACAAGCTCAAAACATGTAACCCGAGAGTACCGATAGTGGTGAAGCACTATCGGTTTTTTTTATGCAATAGAGATAAGATTTTTTCAAAAGAGCTTAAACTATTTTTTTAGTTATGGACTTAAATAAAAAGCGTAAAATTTGTAGTAAATGATATAGTTTAAAAAGTTAAAAAATATCTATTTAGTGTTTTATGGAAAAGTTAAAAAGTTTAGCCAGTCTTGCTAAGAGGAGAATTAAGACCTCCACATTGCTTGTAATTTTCATATTTTACCTATTCAATAACACCTGCAAATGTCTATTAATATTCTGAAACACTTTAATTTGGTAAAAATAACCTTGAATTTTAGAAAATGAATATGGAATTTACAGAGAATACCCTGCAAATTCCATGTTATGTTCTATTGATAGATTAATAGATGATTCGATCAACTTGGCGTTTATTCTCTTCCTTATTTGTTGGGAATCCAATCATATTCTTTGTAAGGATATTAGAAGAGTTAGCTAATTCAATTGCTCTATCATCCAAATTTAACAGCCAAAAAACTCTTTGAGAAACAAAGATTCTGGATGCTGCAAAGTAAACTTCACGCATTAAATTTTCCCTTGAAGAAACTAATGACTGCAATTTGGATTGTAATGCATACGCCTTTTTCATGTCTGCATTCTGTCTAGCTTCACGTATTTGCTGTTCAACTTCGCCCGCTACCGATTCTATAGCTTCCATTTGTTCCATATTATAAGTCAAATCAGCATTTGTAATGGGCAAGCTTTGTTCAACTAGCCGAATTGCATCATCTTTAGCACCAGTTAAAGCGTAACGATAAGCATAGCGAACTAAACTTGTTACATCATAGATAAGATTATCGTTAAATGGAACTTTTAATTCACCTTTTTTTAACCATTCTAAAGCGCTAGTAGTATCATTTTCAGCAAGTAAAGCAGAAACTTGACTATTTACCAATTCACGATAAGTTTCCATCATACGGCGAATATTTTCATCAAAGTAAACATTAGGATTATTAACTTCTCTGAATCGAAAAGTATCCATTCTAGCGCCATGAACATCTGTTAATACTTTTCCATTACCATTATCGGTATGTTTTTTGGGAATAACACGATAGGCTTGCCCCTCTAGGTAAAAGTAATTCTGCATATTCAGTTGACCATCTCGAGAAACGGTAATAGCAAAATAAATTGGTCTCTGCCAAATATTTGCTTTAATCATGTCTAAAATCATATCATCTTGAACACGAGTATAATAGTATTTATTTCCTTCACGGTCTTGTGAAAGTAAATTACCTTCATAATAAAATTGCACTACATCATCCAAAGAATCAACAGGTATTGGGAATGCAATTTTATCGGACTTAACAACAAAGTTTAGATTTTTTTCTTTTCTAGCTTGTTCTAGTTTGTGGGTATCGTTATTTTCTGTGAAGAATGTGTTTTTTAACAATTCTTTATCGACAGGGAAACTCAATGTTTTTGGCTCAAAAAAATCAGATGGTTTATTGAAATTGAACTTCGATTCAATGTTTTTAATTTGCTCATCTGTATATGTAAACTGAACTGGAGGTGACTCATGAGACCATTGGTTTTTTAATTGATTGATATACCACGGTGTATTTAAAAGTGATAAACATACAATCCTGACATCAGTTCTAACTCCTTCAACCTCTTGAAGGTACCAAAGTGGGAATGTATCATTGTCACCGTTTGTGAATAGAATTCCATAAGGTGCCACCGAATTTAAAAGGTTGTACGCATAATCTGGTGCTACATAATTATCTTGACGAGAGTGATCATCAAAATTTTGATAAAGCATATTCCCAGGAACTACTAATAGTGTTACTCCTAACACAGCATAATTTAAAGCAGGAATTTTTTCAGTAGCTGATTTCAGTGCATCTAAAAGAGCGGTAAAACCGATTCCAATCCAAATAGCAAAAGCAAAGAAAGAACCAACATAGGCATAATCACGTTCTCGAGGTTGATATGGATATTGATTCAGATAGATGATGATTGCTAAACCAGTTACTATGAATAAAATGGTAACGGCAAAAGCTCTTTTCCAATCTTTTTTGAAATGAAAAATCATTCCAAGTAATCCCAATAAGAAAGGGAGAAAGAAGTAATTATTGTTAGCAGGATTGTCTTTATAACGAGAATCACTAAAACCGGCATCCCAACCGGTATCTTGAATATCAGACTCTCGACCAACAAAATTCCAGTTAAAGTAACGGATATACATGTGATTGATTTGATAATTAATGAAATAATCTAAATCAGAATCGTACTCAGCATATTTTTGTAAATGACGAGGTTCTTGTGAATAACGTCTAGGAAAAAGAACTTCTTTAGATCGATCTATAGCTCGTTTTTGATTGTCATAGGTAGAGCCAGTTAAAATTGGAGTATTCCCATATTGCTCACGTTTTATATAACTAATGAATGATTCAATAGTTTCTGGGTCATTCTCATCAATAGGGGTATCAGCAATTGAGCGAATAAAAACAAGAGCATAGGATGCGTATCCAATTAGAATCATTGCATAAGAAACGGCAATTAGATTAGCAATTTTATACCCTTTTTTATGAGTGTAATAAATAAGGGCAAAAACAGAAGCAAAAACTAAAACAAGAAACGTAATCGGGCTAATTAAATATGAAGTGGATTTTTCAATAGATCCTGTAATTGTCGCTAATTGAGTGACGGTAAACGGATAGATTAAGCCAAATCCTATTACAGAAGCAGTTCCTGTAGCAATAAAAGTTGACCATTTAAATTCAGTTTTTTTGAAATAGACAATCAATGCCACAAAGAATAAACACAGTACATTTAGTAAGTGAACACCTAAAGCTAAACCGAACATATAAGCAATTAAAACTAGCCAACGCTCATTACCTTCTTCATTATGATGCTCGCTCCATTTCATGGCCAACCAAACTACGATTGATGTAAAAAACATCGAGAGGGCATAGACTTCTGCTTCAACTGCATTAAACCAAAAAGTATCGGATACGGCAAATGTTAAAGCCGCAATTAAACCAGCTCCATACATTCCAACTTTTCCAAAAGTATCTGATGAATCAGGGTTTCCATTAATTTCGATTATTAAACGAACTACAATTAGATACAAAAACATAATGGTGAAAGCCGATGCAAAAGCACTAACCATATTTACCCAATATGCTACATTTTCAGGTGAAGCGAACATGGAAAAAATTCGACCAATTAATAAAAAGACTGGTGCTCCAGGTGGATGAGTAACCTGAAGTTGGTTTGCCACTGCTATAAATTCACCTGGATCCCAAAAACTAGCAGTAGGAGAAATCGTTATTACGTAGAGTAAAAACGAGAATAAAAAAGCAACAAAAGCAAGAATTTGATTTGTTTTTTTATGTGTTGTGAACATGTGATTCTCTAATTGTTATAGAAAAAGTTTTCAAAAAAATGAAAACGGATGTATTTGTTAGTAATTGCAGTTTTATGTTAAAAATATATATATATCACGAACATCCTCAATTGATTTGAATAAGGTAATTCTGATTTATCGATTTATTATTAAAAGACTTGAATAATTGGTTTTTCAAAGTTTTCTAATCACTTGAAAATAGATTATCAGTATTAATTAATCATATCAATTCATAAAATATAATGTGTACGTATTGGTTTAAACATTTGTATTAACATAAAAAGCAATCATTAAGTTCAGATTGTGACCGAAAATAAGGATTGCTGATTAGAATTGTATAATTGAATGAAAATTAATGGTCAGTACCGAAAATTCTGTCACCTGCATCACCTAAGCCTGGAACAATATATGCGTCTTCATTTAGTTTTTCATCAATAGAAGCGGTTATAATTCTTACATCAGGGTGTTCGAGTCTAACTTTTTGAATTCCTTCTGGTGCAGCAATTAAGCACATGAACGTGATATTTTTAGCTCCATTTTTTTTAAGAAAGTGTAAGGCATCACAAGCACTACCACCTGTTGCCAACATAGGATCTACAACTAAAGCATATCCTGTATCCAAACCACTTGGCAATTTTGAATAATAATCGACAGGTTGTTTGGTGTTTGCATCTCGGTACATACCAAGATGCCCCACTTTTGCATCAGGAATAAAGCGAATTATTGAATCTACTAATCCTAAACCTGCTCTTAAAATAGGAACAACAATAACGTGAGAATCTATCTCATAGCCAATAGTTTCAGTAATAGGAGTTTCAACTTTAACTTCTTTTAATTGAAGATGTTTTAGAGCATAATAAGCGAGAATAATGGAGATTCTATCCATAACTCTTCTAAACGTTTTGGTATCGGTATGTTTATTTCTAAGTATGGTTAAATCCCTGTCAACGACTGGGTGTTTAACACAAATTAACTCGGCATCTTCGTTATTAGTCTTCATGTCTTTCATGTGTTTTTGAAAAATAGGTTGCAGTTAATGTGTAAACCACACCAGAAAGGGCAAATAAACCAATAATATTCGGAAGAGCCATTAAGCCAAGCATAATATCTCCAATTGCCCAAACCGTTGATAATGCTAAGACGGCACCAACAAAGTGCATAGCAACATAAACGATTTTGTAATAATTAATGGATTTGTCGCCAAGTAAATATTGAATAGAACGGTCACCATAATAAGACCAACTTATAGACGTAGATATTCCAAAAAGTAATACACATAAGGTAACGATGTATCGTCCACCAGGGAAGAGTGAACTTAATCCACTTTCAAAAGCTAATGCAGTAAGAGGAGCTCCATTTTCAATAACTTTTGCTTGAAGAGCAGAAACTTCAGTCTCATCTGTTGTTGATGATTTAAAAACAAAACCCTTATCAATAGTATTAGTAATCATTCCTGTTACAGGTAGTCCATTACTAAAAAGAGAATCGACAGCAAAATCATTTATTACAACTGAACCAGAAACAATAGCGCCATCTTGAACAGTAATGTTTGTTTCATTATTGAGCCATTCAATTTTTGTTTCACCACCATTTAAATTGAACTGATTAAAATGTCTTTCTTGCCAAACATTCGTAATAATAATTACTAAACCAGTCATTGTACAAATCATTAACGTATCAATAAATGGTTCTAAAAGAGCTACAACACCTTCACGAACAGGTTCGTCTGTTTTTGCTGCGGCATGAGCAATAGGAGCGGAACCTTGACCCGCTTCATTTGAAAATAGACCACGTTTAATACCCCAAACTAAAGTTGTCATAAAAGCACCTGAACCGACACCAAAAGCCCCAGCTGTTGGATTAAAAGCACTTTCAACAATATTAATTAAAGATGGAAGCACTTGATCATAGTGTACAATTAAAATTAATAAGCCAGAAACCACATAGAGTAGCGCCATTAGTGGGGCCAATCTTGCAGTAACATTTCCTATTCTTTTTATTCCACCAATGATTACAATTCCTACAAGAACAGCAGAAATTAAACCTGTTGCCCAAGTTGGAAAATAAAATGTTGAATATAAAGTATCAGCAACGGTATTGGCTTGAACGGCATTTCCCGTTAGGAATGAACAGATAACGGCTGCAATCGCAAAGGTTACAGCTAACCATTTCCATTTTTGCCCTAAGCCTTTTTCGATATAATACATTGGTCCACCAGACACAGAACCATCGGCGTTAATTTCTCTATAATGAACGGCTAGGGTACATTCTGCATATTTAATGGCCATACCAAGAATAGCAGTTACCCACATCCAAAACAAAGCACCAGGTCCACCATAATGAATTGCGATAGCAACACCAGCAATATTTCCAATTCCAACAGTTGCTGATAATGCTGTACTTAAGGCTTGAAAGTGATTAACATCACCAGTGTCTTCAGGACTGTCATAAAAGCCTAAAACAACTTTAACACCATGAGGGAATTTTTTTATTTGTATAAATCCCAGTTTGAACGTAATAAAAATTCCAAAACTGAGTAAAAGAATGACCATAAACGGGAATATAGACGGGGTAGCCCATATTAAATTGTTTAATGTATCTACTATTTGTTTAAATAAGTCCATGAATAAATTGCTAAATGTTAATTCGTAATTCGCTACGAAGTATAAAGTAAAAACGCTTTTTCTGAAAATAAAACCATCTTTTAAAAAAAAATACTTAAAAAAGGACATTATCTAAACTAAAATCAAATAATAGTTTGGAGATAAGTCCTATTACAATTAATTTTAACAATCAATTAACTAAAATAGTACGAACTATGACAAAAGCAGATATTGTTGAGATCATTTCGCAGTCAACTGGAATTACTAAAGTAGAAACAGAGGCGGTTGTTAAAGGTTTCTTAGATACAATTATAGATGCCATGAAAAAAGGCGAAAATATTGAATTGAGAGGATTTGGAAGTTTTAAAGTTGTAAAACGTGCTAAAAGAATTGCAAGAAATCCGAAGACGAACGAGGAAGTTATTGTTCCAGAACAATTTATGCCTGTATTGAAAATTTCTAAAGACTTCAAAAAAGAAGTTAATAGTTCCTTATCAAATTAAAGTATAGCATTTGACGAACGGTCTGCTAAAAGTTTGTATATTTAGAATCTAACAGAAACCATTTTTTATTACAGGAGCACATTTAATGCCAAGCGGTAAGAAAAGAAAAAGAGCAAAAATTGCGAAACA
>CAZNTR010000092.1:0-15154 GCA_964575925.1 uncultured Chitinophagales bacterium | reverse complement strand
AGAAGTAAGTTAGATTTTTGATGTAAAGCTTCCATAAGACATAAAATGCTGAATATAAACAGCAAAAATATAAATAAATGCTGATTTAAAACAGCAATTATTATAAATAATTCCCATTTCTGTTATCAATGTAGTTTATTCCAACGCGAGTATTTATTAGTGATAATGTAAAAATCTAATCTGTAGCAATGGAAATGATGGGTAATTAATCCAATCGGAATAAATAAAAATGCTCGAAAAGAGATTCGAGCGTCCCTAGAATGATAATGACTAATCCAATTCAAAATTAAGAATTCAAAAATTTTCCGAAAATTCTATTTCATATCAACACCAACCAATGAACTTACACCCGTTTCTTGCATCGTTACCCCGTACATGCGTTCGGCTTTTTCCATGGTTTTTTTGTTGTGTGTGATTATTATAAACTGTGTATTTAAGCTAAATCGGCGAATAATTTTGCCAAAGCGTTCAATATTTGCGTCATCTAATGGCGCATCTACTTCATCGAGAATACAGAATGGACTTGGTTTTACTAGATAAATGGCAAATAATAGAGCAATTGCCGTTAGGGTTTTTTCTCCGCCACTTAACTGATTGATATGACTTGGGCGTTTTCCTTTGGGCTGAGCAAAAATGTCAATGCGTGACTCTAAAGGATCTTCTTGATTCTCTTCTAAGATTAAATCGCAATTGTCTGTTTCTTCGAAAAGAGTCTTAAATACATCAATAAAATTGGTGCGAATTAAATTAAACGTCGTTAGAAATCGTTCTTGTGCCGTTGTGTTAATTTCGTCAATTGTTTGTTTTAATTTGGATTCTGCGCCTGCCAAATCAGCAATTTGTTCTTCGTAAAAATCTAGTTTCTTTTGCTCTTCTTCGTATTCTTCAATCGCTAAAGGATTGATTTCCCCAATATTTTTGAGCTTTTGTTTCAGCGAATTCACTTCCTGTTTCAATGTTGTGGCATCAAATTCTTCTGGAAGATCATTTTCTAACTGATCCGCTAATAAATTGTAGGTTTCCCAAAGGTGATCGGCAATTTGCTTCGATAGCATATCATACTGCGATTTTGCCATCGATAATTCGTGAATCAGATTGATGTTAATTTCTTTTTTGCGATGAATATCTCGCAAAGTAGTATCAAACTGATTGATTTTTCTTCGTTCTTTGCTGCAATCTAAATCGGCTTCATCTAATCTAGCTTTTATTTCAAACAACTTTTCGCGTTGTTCTTCCAACTTAAATCCATCGTCCTCAACGATTTGGCGATAACCAATTATTCGATCTTTACTAGAAGTTGCTTGTTCAGCTCGTTGATTCAAACGCTCTTTTATGCCCGAAATTTGCTTTTCATCTCGTTCCGCATCACGCAAAAAATTATCCTGATGATTCTTAATTTCCTGAAATTTTAGCTTGATTTCGTTATAGCGTTCTTGAGCACGATTTCGGTTTTCACTTACTTTCTCTAAATCAGCGCGGACGTCTGTTTCTTGTTTTGCATATTTTTCCAATTCCTTCTTTAAGTCATTCAAGGAAGGCTGCATTTCTGCAATTTCTTTTTCAATAGCAGAAAACTGTTCGCGAATATGCTGACGCCGAATGGCATACCCGTTCATATTAGTTTTTAAAACCGATTTTTGAGCCAAATACGAACTCAGTTCATTTTCCTTTTTTCTGAAAACTTGAGATTTCTCACGAACATCATCTTGAATCGTAATCAAATGAATGGATTGAAATTCTGTTTCCGCAGCATTTAATTTGCGTCTTCTTTGTTTCGATTCTTCTTCAAGAGAAATAGCCTGACGCTCTAAATTCATGATTTTGTCTTTCAAACCAAGACGAATTCCCATGTTTTTTTCTTTAGAACCAGAAGTGAGCCAACCTTCAGCGCGTAAAATATCACCTTCTAAACTTACACCCGAACAAGAATGATTCTGAATTTCTGCTGGGATTTCAGAAAGTGAATCCATCAAAATGATATTCCCCAACAATAAATCTCGAAGTGGAACATAACGCGTTTCACACTGAATTTTTTCAGCGATTGATTTTGGATGAACATTTGCGTTTTTTTTAAGCTCTGAAATAGGAATGAAAGTCACTCGACCTTTTTTGTTTTCCTTTAATAAACGAATTCCGATTTCTGCATCTTCACGGTTTTCTGTAATCACAAAATACAAGGATTCGCCCAAAATAGATTCCAGCGCCAAAGCGTGATGTTCATCTGTTGCAAACACATCTGAAACTGTTTTGAACAACTGTGGTTTTTGCTCCGTTAAAAAGCGCACACTCGAAGGAAACGTTTCATTCGATTTAGCAATACTTTGCAACAATTGAATTTCAGATTCCAATCCGTCTAAAACACTGTCGTCCTTACGAATAGCATCTTTCAACTGATTGATTTCACCTTGCAAGGTTTCGCGTCTGTGCTGAGCTCGTTCAAAACGTAGTTCGGCATCTTCAAATAAAATTCTAGCCTGACTTTTAGCGTAATTTACTTTCGATTCCTCTTTTAAAATCTGATCCATTTCTTGATTCACCGTTTCGAACTGTCGGTCAATTCGGTCAAGTTCTTCATCAAGATGTTCCAAACGGGATTCTAATTTAATTTTATGCGTTTCCTTTAAGCCCAACATCTGATTGAGTTGTTGATACTTAAATACGATATCACGTAAAAGAGCTTGTTTCCCAGTTTCTGAGCGCTGAAACGTTTCGTAAGATTCTTGAGCCGTATTCGATTCTTCGGCCAATTGTTTTACTTCTTCAGAAAGAAACTGAGCTTCTTTTTTTGAAATAATGATATTCTCTTTTAACTCAGCAATATCTTTTTCCGCTTGAAAAATATCTTGTTCATATTGCCGAATTGTTTGCTCTTCGTTAATGATTTTCTCTTTTGTGATTCGAAGAGTAGTGTCAGCCTCGCGAATTTTACTTTGAGTCTCATTAAATACATCTTGAATTACCCGAAGTTTTAACTCTTTTTGAACAAGTAAATCTTTCGAACTTTGTAAACCGACTTCTGTTTGCTGAATTTGTCGATCGAGAGCATCTTTTTCTAATTCAGCAGCCGTTCTTTTTTCGTGAAGTGGTTTTAATTCGGCTTCAATACGTTGTAATTCGAACTTAGCTAAATTGAGTTCTAAGGTTCTAAGTTCTTCGGTATGTTCTTCAGCTTTTAATGCTTTTTGAGCTTGATTATGTAAGGAGCGAACGCTTTTTCTGATTACAACGAGAACATCTTCGAGACGTTGTAGGGCAAGTCGCGTTTCTTCTAATTTTTTAAAAGTCTGTTTCCGACGCTCTTTGTATTTCATAACGCCAGCTGCTTCTTCAAATAAGTACCTTCGATTATTGGTTTTATCGTTGAGGATTTCTTCGACCATTTTTAATTCGATTACAGAATAGGCGCCGGTTCCCATTCCCGTATCCATAAATAAATCGACAATATCTTTTAATCGACAAGGCGAATCGTTTAAACGATATTCACTGTCACCATTACGAAATAATCTTCTGTTGATCGTAACGTCGGTAAATTCGACAGGAAGAATTCCTTTATTATTGTGAATGGTAACCGAAACGTCGGCGTAATTCAGTGCTTTTTTGGTCGCAGTTCCATTAAAAATGACATTTGACATGGAAGCCGAACGCAAAGCAGATGGTTTTTGCTCGCCCAAAACCCAACGTAACGAATCCACAATATTTGATTTGCCACAACCATTCGGACCGACAATAGCGGTTATGCCAGAGTCGAAAATGACTTTGGTTTTATTGGCAAAGCTCTTAAATCCTTGGAGTTCTAGTTCGGCGAGATACATGGTTTAGCTTAAAAAAAATTGGCAAAGGGTAAACTTTGCCAATTGAAAAATCAAAATGAAAAAAGAAATCTTAAACTGTAAGAATATCTTTTTCTTTTTTTGCGAATAATTCTTCCACCTCTTTGGTGTATTGATCAGTCAATTTTTGGACTTCAGCTTCTGCATCATGTCCAAAATCTTCAGAAACGTGTTTGTTTTTAACTGTTTTTTTGATGCCATCGTTAGCGTCACGACGTGCATTTCTAATACTTACTCGGCAAGTTTCTGTAACTTCTTTGGCCATTTTGACCAAATCTTTACGGCGATCTTCAGTTAAAATGGGGAGTGGAACACGAATAAGAATACCGTCGTTATTTGGATTAAAACCCAAACCTGCAGCTTGAATAGCACGTTCAATTGGGTTAATCATTTTTTTGTCCCATGGTTGAACTACTAACATTCTTGGTTCTGGAGCAGAAACGTTAGAAACCTGAGTAATTGGAGTCATGGACCCGTAATAATCTACACGGACACCATCGAGGAGAGCAGGACTTGCTTTTCCAGCACGAATGTGTGAGAATTCACGTTTTAGGAATTCGACGGCTTCAGCCATTTCCATATTGGCTGTTTCATAAAAATCTTCTAATTCCGGAGCAATCATAATCGTAATAAAAGTATTTGGTTACAGATTAACTCATAAATATACTAATTTGAAACTAGAAAATATTAATTAGAAGGGATTGGGAAAAGTTTCGTTTGATAATGGAATGGGAAATTGTTTTGGATATAAAAGCTAGAGGCTAGAGGTAGGAAGCATGAAGCTAGAGGTAGGAAGCATGAAGCTAGAAGCAGGAAGCAGGAAGCTAAAAGCTGAAAGCTAGATGTTTCAAAGAAAATCTGTAATTCATAATTCATAATTCATAATTCATAATTCATAATTCTAAACCTTACATTAGTTTCATATTAGCGTGCTTTATTCCGTCTTCATCATATGGTTCCGAAATTTGAACAAAACCGAATTGAGAATAATACCCAACTAAAGCGAATTGAGCTGAAATCGTAATTTCAGCATCAGGAAATAAACGTTTACATTCTTGAATGGAAAAACGAATTAAATCTAGACCTAAAGACTTTCCACGAAATTCTTTTCGAACAATAATTCGACCAATTGCTGCATCTTTAAATTTTAAATTCGGAGGTAATATTCTTGAATAAGCAGCTAAGGTATCATCAACTTTTATTAAAATGTGATGACAAACATCATCAATCCCATCTAAATCTACATACGGACAATCTTGTTCAACGATAAAAACCTCTTGTCTCAGCTTTAAAAATGTGTATAAATCAGATTTGCTAAGTTCATCAAAAGAAAAAAGTTGAATTGAGTTTTCCATGAGTAAAGAATGGGATAAATAGATTATTTATTGCAAAAATAGTTCAATCAATAATAAAGTATTAATTTTTTGAAACAGAATTACTTCAACTAAACAAACGCAAAGGTTTAATTCAATCACAAAATACGATTTTCACGGTTTGCTCCCTTTCGTAGTGTCTGAAATTACCAAAATTTTGCTGAAAACTACTTTTCGGATTAGGTTTACTGAATTAGCTTTGTTTAATAAGAAGCTCAATTATTTAAACCAACTTGAAGTAAAATAAGTTCTTTTGGGATTTCAAATTAGATTTTCATTTAAAATCTTGTGAAAGTATGCTGAAATCAATAGGTTTAGCCATAAAATTAAAACAATATGCTCAAAAAAATCATTTTTTCATTAATTCTTGTAGTTGTATTGATCTCGCCCTTATCTGCGCAGTATTACAAAGACTCAATGCGTGGATTTAAGAATTTGAATGTTCGAATGTTGCCATTAAGTCCAGATGCGATTCGTAATAAAGTAAGTTCATACATGTTCACTGGAAAATTAGAACGAGAGTTGGCCTCTATTGGGGCAAGACTTACGGTAGAATCTAAAGCAGAAGCTTACGCTGTTATTGATGTTGAACTGAGTGACTCGCAAGGAATTGCTTATGGTTATCAGATAAGAATTCGATTTATGAGATTATTAGAACCCGACAAAAAATCGAAAAAATCGAAAAAAATACCAATTACATTATGGGAAACATCACGATTGGGTTATAGCCCCAAAATAGATTTAAGAAATCAATTAGAAGATAATTTTGAAATTGTTCTTCAACAGTTTATTAGAGAATATTCTGAAGCGAATAATTAATAATAAACCGAGTGGGATGACCTTTTATAGCAAAACCCAGTGACGTTTGTTTAGAAACGAAGTCCGAATTTGAGTAGGATAATTTAGTTGAGTTTAAATCTCTTTTGCCAATTTCAAATCGTTCTTTCTCTTCTCTTGAATAAAAAATAAAACAAAACCCAAGTTTACAACAGGTTCCACATATTGCCCAATTAAATCCATCATATAAATCCCTGAGTAGTGAACATATAGTCCAAAAAAAAGAAACACAAAATTGATTACCATTACTATAAACTGAATCGAAACATAATTGGTAAAAATTACAGCGTCAGCTCCTACAAAAAAGAGTAGGGTTAAACAACCTAATAAAAAGAAAATACCACCAGGGACTTTTATAATGTATTCTTTCAATCCGTCTTTTTTATGATTCAAATGGATGAAATAAGAAAGAGAGTTGTTTTCTACGATCGTAATTTCTTTTACCGCATTGGGCTCTATAAATTCAATTAAAAATGGTTTTACACCATATTCTAATATGGCTCCTCGAATAGTTCTCCAAACAAAGAAGTAGATGAGAAGAATAAGAAGGGAAAAAAGAATTTTTTTGAGAATGGGTGACATAGCAAAAACGTTAAAAATCCAATTTTAAGACAGATTGTTCATTTCAGAATTCAGTTTGCAAACAAATCAGTATCTTTGACAAAACATAAATTCAATCCCAATACTATGAAATTTTTTATTGATACGGCAGATTTAAATGAAATTAATGATGCTAACGATATGGGCGTTTTAGACGGCGTAACGACCAATCCCTCTTTATGTGCAAAAGTTGGCGTCCGTGATTTTGCAGGTCATATTGCAAAAATTTGCGAAATCGTTGAAGGCGACGTAAGTGCTGAAGTTATTTCTACTGATTATGCAGGAATGATGGAAGAAGGAAGAAGATTGGCACAAATTGCACCAAATGTAGTTGTCAAAATTCCTTTGATAAAAGATGGAATCAAAGCAATTAAAACGTTTACAGAAGAAGGTATTAAAACAAATTGTACTCTTTGTTTCTCTCCAATGCAAGCTTTAATTGCTGCAAAAGCTGGTGCTACATACATTTCTCCATTTGTTGGAAGATTAGACGATATTTTACATGATGGAATGAAATTAATTGAAGACATTGTGTTGATTTATGATAATTACATGATTGAAACAGAAGTTTTAGCAGCAAGTATTCGTCACCCAATGCACGCAGTTGCTTGTGCAAAATTAGGTGCTGATGTGGCTACGATGCCTTTAAGTGTTATCGAAGCCTTGTTAAAACATCCTTTAACAGATAGCGGTTTAGAAAAATTCCTAAAAGATTGGGATAAACTTCAAACTTCTTTGAAATAATCAAAATCGATTAGTTTTTAAAGCCGGAATCGAATAGAATTCGGCTTTTTTTTTGAGAATAAATTGAAAAAAGGAAAATTGTTTTTAATTCATCTCTCTATGTTAGCATAAAAGTGAAACCCATTTAAATCGTTAAAGCTACATCACATGATGGAAGATAAGTGGAAAGAAATCTGTTATTTATTTAAAATTAATAAAGCTTCATCAGAAGATATTTTCCAAAAAGAGGTTGTCAATATATTTGAAAAGCTTGGTTGGTCGAGATTTAATAATGAGATAGAGGAAAAAAGGACAATTGATGTTGGAGCAGCAAAATCGTTGAAACCAGATATCATTATAAAAAATCATCAAAAAGATTTTTTTGTAATTGAACTTAAAAGACCAACTGTAAATTATATCGAAAGGAATAAGTCTCAACTATTCTCATATATGCGACAATTAAAACTTAATGTAGGCTTGTTAGTAAATGATAGGATACGAGTGTTTTACGAAGACATAAATTGCAGAGTACCTATTGAAATTATGAATATTGAATTCGTTGAAAATTCAAATGACGGTTTACAATTTATAAAGTTATTCAGTAGAAAGACATTTAACCAAGATGTCCTTATTACCTATTGTTTAAATCATTTATTAAGCTTTGATGCAATGGATTATATAACTTCAGAAGACTATAAGTTTAAAATTATTGAGTTTGTAAAAAATGACTTACGAAATATGTTTTCGGAAGATGTCATTAAAATGGCATTAAATAATATCGATATCAATCTCCAGAATGTTTTAGACACGAATCGAAAAGTAAAGACAGAAACGTCAACTATTGATAGTACTATTGTAAAAGACAATATTACTTCTAATCAAGAAGAATCAGAAATTGAAAAAGTTAAAAGGAAAGTTCCAATGTGGTTAAACAAGCCAAATCAAACAAATACTAGGATTTTAATTAAAGCAATGGAGTATTTAAACACAAATGATGATGTCAGCTTTAAACTTTTAGAAATGAGCTGTTCTGATGTCGAAAGGTTTAAAGGTAATTTTGACCAGATGGCAAATATGAGGTATAAGAATCATGGAAAAGTTTTCGAAAAAAATGGTGATATATTAAAATTATGGGAACCTGTTAGAGAGTTTATCAAAGAGCAATATTCTACTTTTCGAAATGAAATAAATAATTAGGAAAAAAAAGTGTAATTAGAGTGGTTTATGGTACTGAATGATAAATGGATATGGATAAGTGGTGCTTCATCTGGAATTGGAGAAGCCTTAGCAAAAAACTTGGCGAATAAAGGCGGAAAAGTGATTATCAGTGCAAGAAATTCTTCAAAATTAGAAGCTATCCATAAAGAAAATCCAGATTCTTTTTATGTAATTCCAATGGATGTCGCTTCAGATGTAGAACGAAAACAAGCGCTTGAAAAAGTAAAAGAACTAACAAATACAGTCGATATCATTATTCATTCAGCAGGTGTTAGTCAACGTTCAAGTGCAGTAAAAACCGAACTTTCTGTCCTCAAAGCTTTATTTGAAGTCAACTTTTTTGGACTTGTTGAATTAAACCGAATGGTTTTACCCTTGCTGAAATCTGGTTCTCAAATTGTTGTAATTAATAGTTTGGTAGGAAAGTTTGCTACTCCATTTAGAACAGCATACTCAGCAAGTAAACACGCATTAGATGGTTATTTTGAAGGTTTAGCGTACGAACTTACTCAAAATAACATTGAAATTTGTATGGTTTACCCAGGTTACATCAAAACGGATATCTCATTAAATGCCTTAACTGCAAAAGGTTCGAAATACGGTAAAATGGATGAGACACAAGAAAAAGGAATGTCTGCTGATCGTTGCGCTGAAATCATTGTTAATGGTCTCATTAAAAGAAAAAAAGAAATTATTGTTGGTGGCTCTGAAATTATCGGTATGTATTTAAAAAGATTCTTCCCCAGTTTACTTAAAAGAATTATTTCAAAACGTGCGATTACGTTTGATGAATAAAATTCTAAAAAGATTTTATTCATCAATGATACTTCTAAACGGAAGACTGTGAATTAACTTAAATTTTCGAAAAAAACCAGCTAAATTAGCGAAATATCAATGTTTTTTTAAAGAAACAAGTATTTATTTCACTGACTGACAGAGTTCGGGATAAGTAATAAATTAGAAACCAGATAAAAGAGTTAGTTGAATCGTGGCTCTTTGAGAGATTTAGTGATTCCTAAATCACTGAGAAACCAAATTAGAAAACGTTTAGTTTTTCTTATTGTTTGCTTAAAACAGGGCTACAATTCATATTCTAAACTTAAGTTTTTCGAAATCTTTGTTAAAGTATATTTTATCACAAAAAAATCTGGGCAAAAAAAAAAGCCGACTTTATCGAAGTCAGCTTTTTGAGTTTTGAGATTAGATTAGAGAAGAGAAATAAAATTCAATTTCATATATAAGATACAAGACTCCGTTATCAGGTGCAATAGTTGAGTTAAATTTTTTTTGAAAAAGTGTATTTTTTCTAAATACAAGTGGAATAAAAATATTTAAGTAATTGATAAATAATAAAATAGAAGTGGGCATATTTTTTTTCAAAACCAAAGTTTTTAGTACTAAAAAAAGGTCGTCCTTTCAAAGACGACCTTAAGCCTGTTTATTTAGTAACTATGGTGTGTCAAAATAATTTAAGTGTCTTATCGTTTTGTTTTTTTTTCCGTTAATGGAACATTCATTTCGAAGCGAATAACAATATCATCGTATGCTTGAATAGCACCGTTAAAAAATTGTGGAGGTTGGATGCCAAAGTCTGTCATTTTTACACCTTTCCATCCACTTATTCTAACTAGACCTTCTCCAAGTAAGTTAGATTTTACTACAAAATCGACTACTGACATCTCACCAGCTATTGTAATTTCAACTTTACCTACAATATCACCTGATTGTTCGCTTTGCGATAGTACCTCGGTTAATCGAAAAGTAATAAATGGAAATTCATACCCTTTTAGCGCTTGATAGGCATCTTGAGTCATTAAAGGATTGTCATTTTTTAATTCAGACACTGGAACTTTTCCATTAAACTGCTCAACTTTAATAACTTCATTTTCTGAATAAACAATTACGTTTAGGTCAGCGACTTCACTTGATAATTCCCAAGCATGATCATTTGAAGTTCCTTGAACAGTAAATGTGCTTTTAAAAAAGTTTTCAGTGCTTTCGTCTTGTGAATAAGCAACTTGACCAATAAGTAATAATGCTAAAACCAAATATTTCATGAGCTTACCTTTTCTGAGTAATAAGAAGCTACTCTTCAAACTCTTTATTCTTAATAAATTCTACATCTAAGATAAGATTGTCTGAATTGTTAGTCAATAGATAAAAGGTATATTTATCTTAAATTGGTGAAGTAGTTGCTTATTTAGACATGTATTTTTATGAAACTAAAAATGCATTAGTAAAAGTAAATAGGTATCATGATTTGTGAATGAATAGCTAAGGTACTTTTTTTGAATGATAAATGGAGGTCATATTTCCTTTATTTTCGGCTTTGAAATAATTAAGAACTCAAACCTAGTTCTTAGATTTACATTTCGTTTGAAACGTATTTTATTCAAGGCTTTGAATAAAATGGGCAAAATGTTCACATTTTACAATGATTTTTAATTAATCAGTTTACTGCATTTCGCAAGCCTTATTAGTAAAACATTGTTGAAAAATTAATGATACAAAGTGAAAACGTCATATTAAAATTGCAGACAAATAGTATTGAAAAGCTATTCAATCATTATTAACATTATAATTTAAATTAATATAACTCATTACAATTCAATGGGTTAAATCTTTAGTTAAATAGATTAGTAAGGAAGAACTATGGAAGTATAGTTTTTAAAGGGTTCATTTTTTCTATGAATCTTGTACACGAGCTTAGCTCATTAATTATTCTTCAATAAGTGAAAAATTGAACTAATTTTAAGAATATCTTCTAATTTAATTTGTATTTTTATTTTTTAACCATTTAATAAAAGAATATGAATCCTTGGCACGATATTAAACCCGGAGTAAACTGTCCTGAAATTGTAACAGCAGTAATTGAAATCCCGGCGGGTAGTAAAGGGAAATTTGAACTTGATAAAGAAAGTGGACTCATTAAATTAGATCGCGTTTTGTTTTCCGCAGTGCATTATCCTGCAAATTATGGATTTATACCAAAAACATATTGCGAAGATAAAGATCCACTCGATATTTTAGTGATTTCAAGTATTGCTCTTCCTCAATTAACATTAATTGAAGCAAAACCGATTGGCGTAATGCGCATGAAAGATCAAGGCGAAGCAGATGATAAAATTATTGCTGTAGCTTTAAACGATATGAGTGTGAATCACATTAATGATATTCATCAATTACCTCCTCATACTATAAAAGAGTTACAACGATTCTTCGAAGACTATAAAAAATTAGAGCAAAAAGAAGTTTTGGTTGAATATTTTTTACATAAGGAACAAGCGCATAAAATTATTAAAGAAGCCTTAGTAACGTATAATGAGGAAATTCTTCCAAACTTGAAAATGAGCAGTAGTTTAACGTATTAATTCAACCTTCTAAATTCGTTTTAATCTCGGAATATTCGAATAATAAATGATATTCTGTGGCTCTATACTGTAGTTCTGCAATAAAAAAGCTTTTGCATACAATCTAAGCAAAAAAGCTCAGCTTGTAATTTGCCACGATTCGGAGAACAGCGAAGTGCTACTACGATGTAAAGTCTGAGTGTGGACATTACTCTAATGTTGCGGGTTTGATTTTGATGTGATTTTTGTGCAACATTCAATACGTTGCAATTTGGAAACTAAATTAAAGTTTCAAGCTGAATTAGAGTATGGATTCCTTATCATTTACTCTCATTAATTCAAACTATGTATTGATTATCTCGAGGTTTAAAGCTATTCACTTTTTTGGCAAAATTGCATGTCGATTAAATTAAGTAAAATAATCAACTTGAATAATTGGTTCTATGAAAGCATATTGGAAAAAAAATCTACAGTATTTAGCAATTTTACTATCTATTTGGTTTATCGTTTCGTTTGGAGCAGGAATCTTATTCGTCGAACCTCTTAATGCCATCAGAATGGACGGATTTAAACTAGGATTTTGGTTCGCACAGCAAGGCTCAATCTATGTGTTTGTCGTCCTAATTTTTGTGTACGTCCGTTTGATGAATAAACTGGACAAAGAATTTGATGTAGATGAGAAATAGGAGGGATTAAAAATGGATGTTCAAACTTGGACGTATATCATTGTCGGACTTAGCTTTGCATGATATATTGGAATTGCAATTTGGTCTAGAGCGGGCTCAACTAAAGAGTTTTATGTTGCAGGAGGAGGCGTTTCACCACTTGCAAATGGAATGGCAACAGCAGCTGATTGGTTGTCTGGAATTTCTCCTGAAGGATTTGGAACAGTCGCGATGCTTGTAAATGTGATTATTGCTTTAACAGTATCACGATTAACTAAGCCAACTCCTCAAGAAGTTCAAGATTTAGTCGAAACTATTCGTTATCCCAGAGGCGTAGGAAATGCCATTGATCATTGAAATGAAAACTCAATAATAAAAAACGAAATGGAAAATCAAAGAAAAATTATATGGGGAATTGTAGGTCTTGGTAAAATTGCAGCGAAATTTGCACAAGATTTATTGCTTTCCCATGATTCCGAATTATTCGCTGTTGCATCAAGAGATACTGAAAAGGCGTTGATTTTTTCGGAAAAATTTAACGCAAAAAATGCCTTTGGCTCTTATGATGAACTCATTAATCACCCCGAAGTTGATGTGGTTTACATAGCAACTCCTCACTCATTGCATTATGAATTAACAAAAAAATGCTTAGATAGTGGAAAAGCTGTTTTGTGTGAAAAACCAATGGGTTTGGATGCCATTCAAGTAAAGGAAATGGTCGATTTAGCTCGTTCAAAAAAAGTCTTTTTGATGGAAGGCATTTGGACACGATTGATTCCTGCCACCAAAACCTTCTTAAAACTAATGGATGAGAACAGCATTGGCGAAATAAAACACGTTCGTGCTGATTTCGGATTTGCAAGTACAGAATCAAATAATAGTAGAATTTTTAATAAAAAATTAGGCGGTGGTTCTTTATTAGATGTTGGCATTTATCCCGTTTATGTAAGTTTATTGCTTCTAGGCGAACCAAAATCAATGCAAGTGGAAGCCGAAATGACAGAAACAGGAGTAGATAAAAGTTGCTCTATGATTTTTTCCTATGAAAATAGAGTTCTAGCAAATTTGTTTTCAAGTATTGGTGAACAAACTCCAACTGTTGCCGAAGTTATTGGAACAAATGGATCAATAAAATTGCATAGTCGTTTCCATCATCCAAAAAAAATTACACTTAACGTTAATGGAGAAGCTGAAAAAACTATTGAGGAAGAGTATTTAGGCAATGGATATTTTCACGAAATCGAAGAAGTTAATTCTTGTTTATTCCAAGGAAAAACGGAAAGCGATTTGCTCCCTTTAGATGTAAGTTTAAGACTTAGTAGGATTCTAGATTTGGTAAAAAAGGAAATGAATCTAGATTATAATGATGTCTAAAAAAATTTAATAGACATAAAATTCTTTCATAATTAATAATTGCTTTTAATGACATGAATGATATATTGCAAATAATTAATTACTACAAATAGTAGAATTGATAAGTTGCGCCCACTCCAGAAAGTAGGTTTTGTAGGTTTTCACCTATTCAAATAGTGTAAAATCGTCGATTATTTTGCTGAAAACTACTTTTCGGAATAGGCTCTAGGTTTGAACTTTTTCAAATAATGTACTAAAGCCGATTAATTTGCTGAAAACCACGTTTAAGAGTAGTTCGATTATAAAAAAATGACTAATTATGCTTGAAAATGTTCTCAAAAAAAAGCAAACTCCGGCATCCGGCATCCGGCATCCGGCATCCGGCATCCGGCATCCGACATCCGACATCCCAAATAAAATGAACGTAATCGCTGATAGAATTGCTTTTTTCCTAAAGGATTTCCCTCCGTTTAGTTTCTTTTCTTATAAGCTAATTCAAGAGATTGCCTAATCAGTAACCGTTAACTTTATTCCACAAAGCGAATTGGTGTTCAAGCAAAATGAAGAGAATTAAGGTTTTGTTTACGTTCTTAATAAAGGAATAATTGACCTTTTTAGAAATAAAGAAGCACTAATTGATGAATGCGAATCTGGAGATATTTTTGGAGTAGGTTCCGTTCTAAGTTCGCAAGCTTATTCAATGTCTGCGCAGTTTATTGAAGATTGTTCGATTTCTGATCTTCCAAACGTTTTGTTTTTAAAGTTGATTTCGGAGAATCAACAGATGTATGTATTTCTTGTAGCTGGTTATGCTTCTGTGCCAAGAAGGTGTTCGTGGTGGACAAAAAGGAGCAAGCTTATTTTTTTATTTAGAAGAAGATTCAAAAATAAAATATTAGCGCCATATTATGGCATGCTTATAAAAAGAAGCGGTACAATCGGTGACAAAAATGTTGAAAGAGCATAAAACGGCTTCATAGTCATTAAAGATGAATATTATTTTTAATTGAAATGGTAGCCAATAAAGATTTTAGAAATAAAGTAGTTTCAGAAGGATTAAATAGTTCAGAACCAATAAAAAGAATAAGGAGCTACCCAGAATTAACAATGTCTTAAAATGTCACACTGTTTGTATATGAGCTTATATGATTCAGAATGATTTCTATGGTTTATACAAGCGAATATTCGAATTTTTTTTCAAATAA